>NZ_JAMBDT010000069.1:0-27003 GCF_025143765.1 Gordonia sp. p3-SID1431 | reverse complement strand
TGCCCCTCGGCAGCGGACACCAGGGACTAGAGATCACCCGATACGAGTTGACCGTCGCGCGGCTGCTCAGCGACATCGCCGACCACCGAGAGTTCGACCGGTACTACTCCCGGGTGCCGTACGAGATCCAGGACTGACCCCCATGACACTCAACCTCGTTGAACTACGTCGAGGCCCCGCCAACCGGTACACCTGGTTGCCTCCCTTCGACTTCCAAGTTCCCTATGAGAACGATCGATGGTGGGATGAGCCCCGATATCGTGACGACGACCCCTGGTTCGTACAAGTGCTCGAGGACGGCGCCGAAGTGGCGCGCGTGGAATTCGACGACCCCGGTGGCATCAACCCCCAGTACGAGAACGTGCCAACACTCGGACCCGAGCGACTAGATGTATGAGGGCTGGACGTTGGTTACGCCGCTGCGAAGTCGAGATGCTGGCGGTCGGCCACCAGCTCCGCTGTGCGGGCGGTGGTAGTTGTAGTGGATGTTCCAGACAGCGATCGCGGAAGAGCGGGCGTCTTCGCTATTGAACTCGCGAGCGTAGAGCAGTTCCTCGGCCAGGATTCGCTGGTAGCGCTCGACCTTGCCGTTGTGACGCGGGGTGTACGGCTTGGTCTTCTGGTGTCGCGTGCGTCGGCCGACGATTCGGGCGAAGTCACCGGAGCGGTAACAGGCCCCGTTGTCGGTGACGACCCGGTGGATGTGCGTGATGCCGTGCGCGGCGAACCAGACCTTGGCTCGTGCCAGGAACGCCGCAGCGGTGGCTCCCTTCTCGTCGGGCAGCGGCTCGGTGTAGGAGAGTCGGGAGAATCCGTCGACGGCAGAGTGCAGGTAGGTGTAGCCACGCTTCGCACCAGCTGACTTCGCTCGATCGACGGTCTTGGCCTGGTCGCTGTCGCGGCCGTGGATACGCCAGCCGCCGCCATCTGGGATGCGGCCGACCTTCTTCACGTCCAGGTGGACCATATGTCCGGGCCAGCGTGCATTGATCTTCCCGGGCTTGCGGTTGTTGTCGCCGCCGGGGTCGATGAACCTCCGTCTACCCAGTCCGAGCCTGGCCAGGTGCCGGGTGACGGTGCGGCGGTTGATCGTGAACCCGAGGTCAGCTAGCTCATCGGTGATGCGTTGGGCTGACCACTTGTGCTCGCGTCGCCAGGTCTCGATCTGCTCGATGGCCCAGGCTGGTGTGGCGTTCGGGCTCCGGTGCGGGTTCGATGAGCAGTCTCGCAGTCCGGCGTCGCCGTGACGTCGCCATCGGTTGACCCACTTCGACGCGCAGGCACGTGAGATGCCCATCTCGGCGGCGACGTGGGCGATAGGACGCGTTTTGCAGCGCTCGACCAGCCGTCGGCGTCCCTCGATGCTAAGCGGGGCGTTGGCGTGGCTCATGCGTCCATCTCGTAGGAGCGCTCGACCAGGTCGGTCATTGCCTGCTGGAAGTCGCGGCGCTTCTTGTCGCTCCAGCCTCTGGTCAGGTCGGCGAACACTTCCTCCTGCCAACGATGCGCCTGGTCCAGCATCACCTGGCCCGCATGGGTGAGTGATGCTTCGCGCCGTCGGCCATCGGTCGCGGACGCCGTCATGACGAGATACCCGGCTGCCGTGGCGCTCTTGATCAACCGTGACGCGCCGCTCTGGTCGATCCCGACCTCTTGCGCGATTGCGTTCACCGTTGCCGGGGTTGCGCGGAGATTGAGCGTATGGACAGCTTCGCAGACGAGCACGAGTCGCCCCTGCTCACCGCTTGCGTCTGCTGCGACAGACCGTCGTGACCAGTGCCTGACGAAATGGAACAGGACCTGTCCCGGGCCGAGGTCTGTCACTCGGATGCCGCCATCTCGCGGCAGATGTAGGCCAGCTCGAGCGCGGCCTTGAGGTCCGGCAGCCTGAGAGCAGCCGTGACCTTCCCGGCGGCGACGCGGAAGACCGTCGCTACCCGCGTAGATTCCGTGCTCTCGGGCCAGGTCGCGTCCTCCTCGACCACCATCAGTCGATCGCTGACCGGGTGCCAGGACCGCGGGACCAGCTTGATGCCCGAGCGCTCCACCCACTCGGCGAACTGCGCAGGCGTGATCGGACCCGCGCCCTTCGGGCCGAGCACGACGACCGGATCGCCGACCGCATGCTCAGATCGCTGCAGGTCGCCGGCATTGACGCTCGCGTGCCACTCGTTGATCGCTTCTTCAAGGGTGAGTTCCATGACCAGGAAGTCTATGCGATTCGCATACATCTGAGCAAGAGTGGCCGCGGCATCAACCTCCTGTCCCGCAACAACTAGAGATCCAGTTCTTCGAAGTAGCCACCGCCGCCCGCCACCGCGGTATCGGAACCCAAGTGATGCAGGCACTACACGAGCTGCACAACAATCGACGGTTGTTCGCTTACTCCGAAGAGGCTCACGGATTTTGGGCATCGCTTGGCTGGGACCGGTTTGGTCATCCCGAAGGCGACCAGTACTACCGGCCGCTGTTCATCGAACCTCCAACTAGTTAGATCCGAGTGTCCGACCGAGAAGCTCCCCTGCGGGTACCAGCGAAGGACGAGCCTTAACGAGGTTCAACCCGTGAGTCCAGAAACGCGGCCGGCCCCCACGAATCGTCCCCGACAACTAGCGCTGCCTCTTCGGTCGTTGTTCCTCGGCGATCCATTGCTCGTGCCGTCAACTTGAGCGGGATCATGTCCGGTGCGTGCATGGTTGGCACCACTGTCAGCGCAACGGTACGGTCCCGCTCGCGGGGCCGTAGATCGCCAATCTCAAAGGTCGCCTCTATCCATTCTTTCGAGATCACCTCGACGATCTGGTCGCCCCCACTGGGCATCGTCGGAAGGTGTGAGGGCCAACGCTTCAGATCTAGCGGGTCTGGCCATCGGGGGACTGTCGGAACCGAGCGTGCACGCGGAGCAACGCTGCGCACGACGATCTCGTTGCTAGGGAACCGGACGGTGAGTTGGACACCGGTTATGGAGTCGTCGCTGTCGTTGGTGACGACGAAGGACACCTTGTTGCCGTTTGAACGCACCACCGCACCTACCAGCTGAGGCAGCAGGGCTGCACGCTTAGCGTCCAGGTACTCCGATACCTGCGCCTCAAAGGTCCTTGCATCCTGTTCCCGGTACCCCGAACCCAGGTATCCCTCGGCGGTCAAATAGCTAGTAGGAAGCCCGAATGTCCCTGCTCCCGCGGGCGTTCGGGGCGCGGCCGGTGGTTGCTTCGGAGCGCCGCTGTTCGCGCGGATACTCCGTTCATGCTGCTGCATCCATTCGTCGAGTGCATCCGGGCTGAGATCGAGCCGAATCAACGGCAACGCGGTCATTGCCATCGCCAGCTCGACACCTGGTTGGCGAGTGCCATCAACACGGCGCTGAACCAGCATCTCGATCTCGGCTGGTCCGGCCTGTTCGGTTCGTGCCGCACCGCGGTGAAAGACCGTCCCCCGACGGTTCGCTGCGGGTCTGTCCTTGTCCCGAGTAGATTCTGTCGGCTTGTCGCTGCTGTACTCCTTGAGCAGTGTGTGAATTGTGTCCCCAGGGCGAGGTGGCTCTACCGCAATCACCAGGACATCCTTGCCGTCAACCTGCACGTAATGCGGGGTCCAGCGCGGACCGTCAAGGTAGGTCCGGACGCCTTGCTCGAGCTTCGCGGAATCGATCACCGTCACCCCTGCCACCGCTCCAGGTTCGGCTCCCACCACCATGTACGCCACACCTTCGAACACGTTGGACGCCAGCGTCACCTCCCGGTTGGCAAATCCGAGCACGGCGCGCGCGATCGAGAACCGACCTTCTTTCGAAGAAAGGTCCAGGCCGCTCTTCCACTCCACCCAGTTGGTCTCCTGGGAGTCCGGCGGCGAGTCGCGGATCGCCTCGACGAGTTCCCGTAATTCCGCCGGCGTGCGTAACGCCCGTGAGCGATCCAGATCGTCGAGCGTGACGGCCATCAGAGACTCACGCTCGACTGGTGAAGGTGTCGAGGTCTAGCGAGACCTCCACGCCGTCCTTCTCAACCACGATGCGCGGATGCTGGGCGCCGGTCGCGGTCAGGTATTCCCGCAGCGTTGACAGCAGCAGGTCGTGGCGGCGTTCGATCTTCGACACCGCGGCCTGCTCCACACCGAGCGCCGCGGCGACGTCGGTCTGGGTCATCTGGCCGGCCCTGCGGATCTCGGCGAGGGTCTGCACGTACACCCGGTCCAGAGCGGCGGTCTGCTCGCGGACCTGCTCGACCTGCTCGGTGATCACCGGGTTGGCGGCCAGCTGCGCGATCCTCTCATTACCGCTCCGGAATGACCGGCGCCTCTTGGACTCACTCATCGCCATCACCTTCTGTCTCGAAAATCCATCGTTCGATCGCCACATCCGCGCGCGGGCCGACGCTGTTGTAGAACACATCACCCATGCGCGCCTTATCCGCGGCGAACAGGGCCACCACCACAGTGTCGGTGTCGGGCGGGAACCAGCAGATCACCCGCACCGCCACGCCGTTGTCGAAAGGGTGCGCGGTGCGCCACACCGGAAACCGACCCGATCGCCGCACCCGCTTGAGCCCGGGCGTCTCCACCGTCGGCGGACCCGGCAACGCCGCCAGATCCGTCAGCGCCGCCACCACGTGTGCCAGCACCTTCGTCGACTGCACGTCACCCTCGGTGGCCTTGGCCTCCAAGCGGTCGAGGTAGTCGAAGAACTCCTCAGGCATGTCGACGATCACACCCCCATGATTCCCTCGGGAGACTATTCCGTCAAGGGATTACCGAGACTCAGGAGGAGGTTCCATAGGGATGCGGATTGTCGACGAAGTCGGCGTAGTCCCTCGGCTCGAAGCTCTCTGCGATTTCGAGCATTGAATCGCGTAGCTGGAGCACCGAGTTCCACGTCATGGGCTCAGGTCCGTCATCGTTTGCTTGCCGCTCAACTGCTGCTATGTCCAGACTCCACAGCTGCACGACGGTATCGCAAGCAGTGACCAGGCAATCGAGGCAGTAGGCGAGGTTGCGTAACGCATACACGCGGGATGCGCCGCCGCCTTGCTGCTCTGAGATCACGGTGAGCGTCACCCAGATCGCATTTCCGTGGGTCGGGCGGCTGAGTTCCACATACCCGATCTTTGGGAAGTACTTCTCCACGAGGACACTATATTGCGACACTTTCTCCGCCTTGAGCCCTTTGAATTCCAGCCGGTTCCTGGCCATGAAGTGTGTCCACTGCTGCACCAGACTGTTGGCGATAGCGTGATCGGGCATAGACGGTCGATACTCGTTGATGCCCTTCTCCATCAACGTGGCGGTGCGTTGGATGCGTTGCCGGTAGTTGATTCCAGACTCACCGAGGAACATTGCCCGTGACAGATGTTCGACGGCGGTGCGTCCAAGAGTTGCCGTGCCGACACGGAGTGCTGACGATCCTCTGAGTAGGCCGCTCAACGAGTAGATCGCGTCCCCCGCCGAGAGGAGGTGGAACCGGATCATCCGATGTGCGGTCAACAGCGGGTCGGGAACGTCGCTGTCGCTGCCCAGACGGGCGTCAATCTCCTCGATCGAATTGGCGCCAGGCTCAGCATATGTGAACCGTGCGGGGTCACCACCTTAGGCGATAGTTTGCGCAAAGCGCGCGAACACTATTCCCTGGAATGCGTACTCCTGTAAGGCCTGGAGTGGTTCGTTGGGGTCTTTCATCCAGCTGCTCCAATCGGTCCTCCGCAAACCCGCCATTCACACACCGCCCGTGATGTCCGGCCTGCGTTCAGACCGCGGCATCTCGTATCAGTTCAACGAGCTGAGAACAGTGATCGCGGCGTCCCGGCCCACGGCAACCGCGGTTCGCCAGTCCACGTCGTTGGGAACCGTACCAGCGGTGACCGCCTGGGTGAGGGTGGCGTGAATGCTGCCGTGGCCGGCGGCGGTGCGGCCGCCAAGGTGCCCGTTGGTGGCGAAGTACTCGAGGATGTCGGTTAGTAGCCCGTATTCGGTCGGCGTGGCGTGGGCCAGCCGGATCTGCCCGGACAGGCGGGTGCCGGCGATGAGGGTTTCGGTGTCGAGGCGGATCGGGCTGAACCCCTCGCCGGTCTCGCCGTCGACGGTGGGGCCGGTGTCGGATAGGTCGTTGCTGTGGCTGGTGGATTCCTGCCCGAGGATGGTGTGCACCGAGCCTGGTATCGGAGCATCCGGCGGTGCTATAGGCAGCAGGTGCAGGGTGTCTGCGGTGACGGGAACGACTTTAGACACCACCAGTTTTCCGGACATGACTCGTGCGTTGGCGGCACCGCCGAACAGCCCGATCAGCGGCACCAGCGTCTTCAACTCGCGCTCTTGTTCGGGGGTCATCTCGCGGGTCGATTTGCGCAGGAAGCCGCCGTTGCGCAGCAGGTGCGCGGCCGCCGGCGTCAGCTGGCCCGCGTAGTCGAGGACCTCGGCGAGCAGGGTTTCGCCGGTGCGGCGCAGGATGCCGCGCCAGGCGTTGCCGGAGATGATCGGCACCACCGTCACCTCCCCGGTCGGGGTCAGGACTTTCTCGCGGCGGAACAGGCTCTGGATCGAGGTGGCGTTGCGGGTGTCGTCGCGGTGCACGATCGACGTCGTGGCGGTGATGTCGAGATCGAATACCGCGCTGATCAACGGCTCCCCCATCAGTTCTCCCCTGCGCTCGCAGCTGCGCGGTGATTGTCGGCGACGGTTTCGGCGATGATCCGCACGCGCAGGATCAGGGAGGGTAGTTGATCGCGAAGCAGATTGAGCACCGGCGCCGAGGGTTCGGTGAGTAGCTGTGCAACCTCGAGCCGGCGGGCTCGGTCGGTGACCGTGATGGGGAGTGCTTGGGCCAGCAGGGACCACCAGGTGGGCAGGCTGTCGGCGCGGTAGGTCGCCGCCCGCACCCGCGCCGGGAGCAGCTCGTCCCAGTAGCGGTGGCGGTGATCGCCGATCCAGGAGTCCCAATCCAGGTCGTAGTGCACCAGCAGCAGCAGCCGTTCGGCGCAGATCGCGGCCGGGTCGGTGAGCGCGGGCAGTTCCGGGACCGCGGCCCGCCATCGCATGGTCGGCGTCGACCCCTCGTCGGTGGTGCTCACCCTGCCCGCCTCGCCGTCACGGCAGGAGCGACCGGTGTGGACAGGGCGATCGCGCCGTCCCACCACGCCCCAGGGTGGGTGCGCCACACCGACAAGGCGTCCCAGGCGGTGAGCAGCTGAGGCCACTGGTCGGCCGGCAGAGCGCGCATCACTGCTATGGGTGGAGCGGGGTCGGTGAGCATCGCTGCGCGTACCCCGGGCAGGGTGCGTATCCATCGCAGGTCGGTCAACAACGCCACCGCGGCATCATCCCACCGAACCGCTGTGTCGTCGGTGCAGACATGCCCCCATCGTGCGGTCGGGAGGATGTGGCGGCGACCACGGACCGGCACCACCGCCATCCGGTCGGCCGGTAGCGGGCCCGCGGCCAGCAACTCCCCCAGCTCGGCGCGCTCCACGACGGTGCGGGCGGGGCGGTGTTGGTCGACGAGGTAGACGCTGCGGCGCAGTTCGGCTGTGCTGTAGGCCCATCCGCACGCCGCGCACAACCAGTCCCCTCCGTACACCCAGGATTCGGCGTCGGTGAACTTGCGGGAGACCACCGACAGCGCGGCCACCAGCGGCAGGTCGGTGGCCCCGCAGCAACAGCACCACTCCCCTTGCTCGGGTAGTTCGACGGTGGGTGGGGTCGGCCGGCCGGCGGCGGTCCAGGCCACGAGTGCAGGAGACCCGGCAGCCGAGCGGGTCTGGGACCTCCCCGGCCGCCGGGCCTGTCGGGAACGCGATACTGCGGGCGAACCTGATATGTGAGAAGTGCTGTCGAGTCTACCCATTCAGATGTCTGTGGCGGTCTCGATGTCGAGGGAGTCGTCGGTGTCGATGTCGACGTCGCTGCCGTCGTCGTGGAGGGCGATCAGACGCACGGTGGTGGTGCGTTCGGTGAGGGTGAATGCCTCGGTCTCGCCGTAGACACCGTGGTGGCGGGCGGTGATGCGCACGAATCCCGCGCCCGTGGCGGTGTCGGTGAGCATGTGGATCGCGGTGACGTGAGCAGGTTCGGGACCGTCGAGGAGGATGTCGCCGACGGTCAGTTCATCGGCGCGCCGCTCGAGCGCAGCGGGAAGTGGCGCCTGCTGCCCGCCAACGGTCCTCGGTGATCCTGCCAACGCCGTGCCCAGCGTAGCCGCTGGCTTGTGGTGGGTGAGGTCTCTACTCGAGTCCGCACGTGGCCCGACGTTATCCATTAGCGTTGCCACGCTTAGGGCGTCGGTACTGATCGACCAACGTCGCCGGTAGATAGCCGGTGGCATCGACAGTGCGGTAGTCCAGCCGCCCACTCATAGCCCGGTTCTCCGCGGGGCCGCTGTGCGGGCCGTGCCAGACGGTCGCCGCGATGACCGTGGCCATCGCCAGCCACGGCGCCGTCGCAGCGAACTGGACGACCACCTCGGCAGACATCGCAGTGTGCGACACATTTCCTGCTGCGGCCCCAGCCGTACGTAGATCGGCGAATCCGCCCGACAGCCACCGGGTAACGGCGGGAACACCGTGAGCCGACGCCACCACCGACAGTCCGGTACCGGCCCCGGCCACCCCGACGGCGGCCACCCCGATCGGTCGCGGACACTGCCCGCGCACGGTCTCGATCAGCCACACCACCGCATACGACGCTGTGGTCGTGGCCACCGCCAACAGCACGCCCAACACCAGCAGCGCGGCGACAAGGTTGCCGATCGCGATCAGCACCGGGCCTACGGGCGGGGCCCCGATCTGTGTCAGTGCGTAGAGCCCCACCATCAATATCGCCGCGCACACCGCTCCGTGAAGTGCCGCACTACCCCAGTGCCGAATCCACCGGAGCCGCACCTGCGTGTGGACGGGCTCATCGACGTCGTGGTCGGCAAGGCGGAACCACCACGAGCGCGGACCCCATGCACCGTTGGCGGGGGTCACCGTGCAGCTCCGACGGCTGCGTGTTGCGTGTCTGTGGTGTGGTCGCGGTGAACCATCCATCGATGCGACAAAGTCACTGTGGCGTCGGGGGCGTCGTCGAACCGCACACCGAACAGATACTCGGTCAGCTCCTCGACACAGCTGGGCAGAGCCTGTCCGCCTGTGTGTTGGCGGCGATAGTCGTATTCCGGTTCGGTGAGTGTGCGTCGCATGACCACGACCTCGGCGCGATCGTTGACCACCACACCGGTACGACCGGCCCACTCAGGCGGGATCGGGTTGCCGTCCGGATCGCGGCTGGGCACGACGAAACAGTCCGCGTTCTTCCAAGACCGGATGGCCACAAACACCTGCGTGGGCTCAAAGTTGCCGATGACTGTACTCAGCCCGGCAAGGACGCCCCCGACATCTGTGGCCGGTTCAGATCGACCAGTGCGGTTGTGCTGCATCGCCGTTCCTTCCTTTGGTTTATCGATGTGTCTGCCAGGTATGTGCCGGCGAGCCCGGTTGGACGTGGGTGCGTTGGTTGAGGGTGCGTAGTGTGCGATCGGACCCAACCAGTCCAATGCCGATGCTGGTGGCGATCGCGGCCACCAGCACCACCACGAGGGGAGCTATCGCGTGCTGCCACAACGGTTCCCCAGTAGCGGTGTACACCGTGGCCATCGCAACGCCGGTGAGTAACACCACGATCCACCGGTAGTAGGTGCGCGGTGGTTCAACAGTGGCCATCAGCCCCAGGAGCAGACCGGCCGCGGCGGCGACCCCGGCCACCGACCAGCCGACCGCTTCACCGACAGGTAGCGGGAGACGGGACCAGACGCTGGCGGGGTCGATCTGGGCGAGTACGGAGTTGGCGCAGTACACCGCGAGCCAGACGGTCAGCGCTACCGCTACCGCGGTGACCGCGACCCCGGCGGCGAAACTGCCCGGGTGTCCGACGAACAAGCCCAGCCGCGCTGGTTCCGGCTCGATGCGGTAGTCGTCGCGGGGCGGGTCTGGGGTGAGCCACGGTGGGGTCGGCGCCGCAGTTGGCTGGTGCGGTTCAGGCTGAGTGAACTCCGCGGTGGGTGTCGGGCCGCGGCCGTAGGCCACGGTGGCGGGATCGGCTTCGCGTTCGGGTACAGCGGAGTAGGCGATCGGCCGGGCGTCGGAGGGGTCGGGGCGGGGCGTGTTGGTCATGACCGGTACATCTCGGCGAGGGTGAGGATGCGGTCGGTGTTGTCCGGATCGGCGATGTCGATTCCTGCGTCCTCGAGTTCGCGAGCCAAGCCGCCGAGGTCGACTTCGTGGCCGTCGGGTAGGTCGAGTAGCTCGGCCAGCACGTTGCGGGCGGTTGTGGCAGTCATGGCGTTCGCCTTCCAGAAGGTCGTCGGTTGGGATGCACTGGGGGTCCGAGGGCCGGGGCTCGGGTGGCTCCCGCTTCGCGTCCTGTGCGGTGCACAGCCGGTGCGGTTGGGGGCCGGGCCCGCGCTGTCGTCGTCCAGGACGGCGCGGGAGCCACCCGAGCTTCCTCGTCTCCGTTCCGCGTCGACCTAGTTGGGGGCCAGACCATGTCACGGGCCGGAGGGGTCTCTATGGGGTTATGCCGACCAGGGGCTGATGGCCCACCATTGGCCGTTGCCGGCGCGGTAGCAGGTCCCGAACCGGGGACCGAACTTCTTGGCGCCGAAGCTGGTCAACCGGTTGGCGGTCGGCGCGCATTGTGCGGCGCTGTCGTGGGGTCCGATGCCGAATGCGCGGTGGCCGTCGACGGTGCCGATCGGAGTCACCGCGGCCGTCGCCGGGGCGGCGACGGCCGTGCCGAGTCCGGTGGCGATCGAGGCGGCGAGCAGCGCTGCGGTCGCAGCGCGGCGCAGGCCGCGGCTGTGGGCGGTTGTGGTGGTCATGGCGCTCTCCTGTGGTTTGTTCGGTTTTGTGTTGGCTGCGCCCTGGTGAGCGCCCGACGTCACCACGCCGCCACTGCCTCGCAGCGCCGGACCCGATGACGAAGAATTGCCTGCGCAGCGACGAGCGCGGTGCACACGATCAGGATCGTGAGGTACAGCGCCCATGACACCGATGCGACGGCGTTGACCCATGACGCGAGGGTCAAACCACACGGCGGCGGGACGTAGCAGCGCGAGAAGCGGCTTGTTTCCGAATGCTGCCGCCGCTATCAGCGCAGCAACGGCCATCACGACACCAGAGATCATCAGCGCGGCGAGGCTCTGCCACGGTTCGGCGAAGCTCACCGCGCCGAATCCGAAAAGACCTCCTACGGAGACGATTACGAACAGTGCAGACCGCAGCCAGGAGCGCAGGGCGGCGAGGTCCTGAGTATGGGGAGTAGTGATCATCAGCTCTCCTCCTGCGGTGGTCAGCAGTGTCGTTGGGCAGTGCGCTGATCGGCGGTGGTGATGGGCAGCTGGTAGTTCACGGCGACCTGGAGATAGGTAGCGATGTAGGTGCATACGTAGTCAGGGTTGGGTGGCAGCCATTCGGCGATGGGTTTGGAGCCTTTGGCGCTGTTGGCCGAGCCGTCGGCGGCCAACAGGTTGCTGGGGTCGTTGGCGAAGCTGATCCGCTTGGCCAGTGGCCAGTTGTGGGCGCCGGCATGCCAGGCTGCCTCGAGCGGGAACACGTGGTCGATCTCGATGTCGCTGCTGGTGGTGCCTTTGCGGAACTGGAGGACCGCACCGGTGTAGGGGTCGGGATCGAGCACGCCGGAGAGGACTGTGCAGCCGCGGGTTTTCGGGTCGAGCAGCACGTGCGTGAGCTGTGACCTGAGGATGTCGTTGCGTGTGTCGCATCCGTTGTGCGACAACGCCGCATCCGAGTCGTCGGTCCAGGCCGGGCCGAACACGCACCCTTTGCCTTTGCGGCATGACCGCTGGTAGCCGGGTTCTTCGTTCATCGCGGGAACTACTGAGGCAGTGCGCAGGAGCGCCTGGACGTGAGCGGCGTCGACTGGGTCCGTGGTCGGGGGTGGGGCGTCGGCAGATGCCGGAGACAGGACTGACAAGTAGCGGGTGATCGCGTCGGTGGGGTTGTGCGGGTCGATGAATCCGGTTCCCATTCCGAGGCCGAGGACTAAGGCGACGGCGATCGCTAGTCGTATTAGGCGGCGCATCAGTTGCCCGGGGCTGGTTCGGTGGACGTTGCCGTATTGGCGGGCGTGCGGTCGGTGAGCTTGCCGTCGACCTGTTTACCGGCGGTTACGTGGACGGTGA
The DNA here is from genome assembly GCF_025143765.1 of Gordonia sp. p3-SID1431. Taxonomy (NCBI): domain Bacteria; kingdom Bacillati; phylum Actinomycetota; class Actinomycetes; order Mycobacteriales; family Gordoniaceae; genus Gordonia; species Gordonia sp. p3-SID1431. The sequence continues at coordinate 14,840 of NZ_JAMBDT010000069.1, read as the reverse complement.
CCTTGTCAGCGGTGGGGCCGGTTTCGCTGTTCGTGCCGGTTGCCACGATTCCGAGTTGGGTGAGGGTGTAGTCACCTTCGGGTACCGCGAGCACGATGGGCTCTTTGCCGGTGATCAGATCGAAGGTGGTGCCGATCGGCAGTCGCACGCTCGCCGGTTGTGGCGCGGGAGTTGCTGCCTCCGAGGGGTTTTCGGTGCGTGTCGAAGGTTCGACTGCTGATGTCGGCGGCGTGGTGGTCGTCGGACTGGGATCGGTAGTGGCACTGGGGGTCGTGGTAGTCGTGTTGTTGACGCGTTCGAACTGGATCACCGAGTTCTCCACCGATGTCCCGTCGGTGGTGACGTGGCTGATGGTGAGCACGCCGATCTTGTCGGTGGGTGCGTCGCCGGGAGCACTCGGGGCGTCGTCGGCACGCGCCAGACCGATTCCGGTGCCGACAATCAGGACGGCGAACACCAGGGCCACGATTGCGACGGCGAGTGTGCCTCGTCGGCCCTGGGGCTTCGTGGTGCGTCCGGGCGCGGACGTGGGGTCTGCGCCGGGGATGGTGCTGTGACGAGAGGTCATGGCTGAGGGTCCTCCGGGTGACGTTCAGGCGGTCCGGGCGCTGGTGAGGCCTGTGTAGGTGTGGGCTTCGGCGGCGGTGAGGATGAGGTGCTCGTTGGCTGGATCGCTGGGATCGATACCGGTGTCGGCGAGTTCGCGGGCCAAGCTGGTGAGGTCGACCTCGTCGTCGGGTCCGACATCGAGGATGTCGGCGAGCACCAGTTCTGCGGTGGTGGCCATAGCGGAAACCTCCAGTTCGGGTCGGCGACGAAGCGGTTCAGTTGCGGTGTTTGAAAGCGTTGGGGTTGTTGGGTGCGTGGATGGGTTCGCAGCGCGCACCGAAGACGTAGCCGGGGTGCCAGCCGCCGCCGGAGATGTACTGGGTGCCGGGATGGCACGGGACTCGGGGCGGGTTGAGCGCGTGAGCGTCCGCAGACGGGTGGGGGGCGCTGACGAGCGTCAGGACGGCGGCGATTCCGGCGAGCAACAGGGTTGCGGCCAGGCGCCGACCGGGATTGGGCGTGCGACGGCTGTTGGTGCTCATACGCTGGTTCCTCCGACGACGGTGGCGATCCGTTGGTTGATCCAGTCAGCGAGCCATTGGGTGGCGCTGCGGCCGTGCTTGTCGACGGTGAGGTTGCCGTAGCTGACGTGGGACTGTGAGCCGAAAAACGCTGCGGCGTCAAGCCCTTGGGAGACCAGCTTCGTCAGGTCGCTGGCGTTGCTGGAGGTGGCCAGCTCGGTCAGCGATCCGGCGAGGCCGGCGAGGTTCTTGGTCTGGGCGCCCTGGATCAAAGTGGCGGTCTGTGACGACACCTCGGTGGGCTGACCGAGGAGTTGGGGGTCGGTTTTGGCCGCGGTGCCGGTGAGCATGCCGCTGGCTACCGATGCGATGTCGAGGCCGATCGGGATGAGTCCTGCCAGCGCGGTCGGGTTTTTGAGCGCGGCCCAGGCGACTTCCTGTGCTTGGCCGATGTCGTTGGCCAGGCGGACGATGTCGACGTTGCCGATGATCGAGAGCACCATCGCGGCGATCTGGGTGTAGCCGTACGGGTCGGGGATCATGGCCAGGACTTGCGAGGCGGCTTTGAAGTCGATCTGGGCGGCCATGGCCACCAGAGGCCGGAACAGGTTGTTGAGTTCGCCTGCGATGCGGTGGCTTCCGTCGATGTCTGCGGCGGCGATCCGCGCGGGCAGGGCCTGCAAGTTGGCGATGATCTTGGGCAGGTTGGCAGCCATGCCACCGACGCCGCTGGCGACGTTGGTGAGCTGGTCGACGAGGACTTGCGGTTGCAGCACGGCGAGGACGTTGCTGGCGGTAGTCAGGGTGTCAGCGGGGGTGGCGGCGACTGGTGCGATCTGGTTGGACAGGCCTTTGGCGGTGGAGGTCAGTTGCTGGGCCTCGGGAGTGTTCGCCGGGAGCGATGAGGTGCTGAGCTGGCCGGCAGTCTGTGCGAGCTGACGTGCTGTGCCCACGGCTTGGGAGAGGTCGGCCTTGTTGACCGCGCCGAGCACGGTGGACGCTGCGTGCTCGGGTGAGTTTGCGGGTGCTGATCCGAGCCGCTGGGCCAGTCCAGGATCTCCGGCAACCGAGGTAGCGATATCGACGAGCGGGGAGAGGGTGTCGACGAGGGTCGATGCCGTCTGGGCCAGCTGGTTGGGGTTGACCGAACCGTCGGCCGGGGTGGCTGCGCTGGTGAGGTCGGCATGCGTGGTGCTGATGCCGCCCAGAGCTTCCGGATCGAGGTTGCTCGTCAGCGATGTTGCCAGCTCGTCGGCGGTACCAGGCCCGCTTGTGGTCGAGTCGGAGGTGGGGCCGGTGGGGGTGGCCCCACTCTGGCTGAGGATGGTCCCAAGGCTGGCCAGTAGGCCGTCGCGTTTGGCGTCGACACCGCAGTACAGGTCTGCGCTGCGGCCGGGGCCGGCGGGGGCGCAGATGGTGGCCACTTTTCCTGCCAGGGCGCCCATCCCCTGTTTGCGGGGCCCGGCGATGCCGGTGGTGCCCACCGGCTGCGGTCCCACCCCGACCTCGCCGGCTGTGCCCCGCTTCGGATCGGCGAGCAGCGCTACGGCCAGGACCTGATCTGGCTCGAGGGGGCCCTTGCCGTTACCGATATTGCTGGCCACGTCACCGGCGATGTCGGCACCCTGGGAAAAGCCGCCGAACGCGACCTTGATTGCCCGGCAGGCGGCCGTGATTTTCGACAGCTGAGTATTGAGTGCGCGCACACCGTCGGCCTTCGACGCACCATAAGTCGTTGTACGGAACGCATCCGCGGTGTAGGGGGTGTAGATGATCTGGACTGCCGCACCGTATTTCGCCGCGATGGGGTCGGTGATCTGCTTGAGCATCCCGGTCGCTTGATGCGGACTGGCGGTGGGTGTGGTCTCCCAGGTGCCCGGCACCATCACCACTGCCACTTTCGGGCAGCTCGGCGCCGCCGAGGATGCCGCGGGAATGAGGAAGGTCGCGAACACAGCGATGACGAGGCTGAGGCACGCGGCAGGAACGCCCACTGCTGTCGCCCGGCTTAGCCGGCGTCGTGACCCCTTCGCGACGGTCATCTCACTGCCCCCTCCGCGGTTACGCGAACATACAAGCCATTTATCAAGAACAAATATATGCACAATCGTACTACGGGGCTCCCCCAATAGACGTGCGGCTTACCTGGCTACGGGCGTGTCACCGCATGGGCGGCGACCGGCCCCCTCCTGCGCGTTACGCAGGCGGAGCAAGGGACGCCAGGAGTTCGCGCATCCCTTCGGGGACTGTGTAGGTGGCAGCCACCACCGGATAGTGCAGCTCGGGGAGAGCGTCTGGTCGCGGATGGCTCTCAAACGCCGTCGTCGCCGCGGTTTGAAGTGTCACCACGTAGCCAATCGGGTTGGGCTCGACCGACCATCGTGGGGCGGGCCGATCCGGCTCGTCGAGAGGGTCGAACCCGAAGCGCTCAACGCGTTGTGCACGCGACTGCCGAGCGGCCGCGCGGTTGAGAGACTCCCAGGTGGTGTCTCTGGCGGAGAAGATGCTGTAACCGGCTGCCACCGCGCCCGCGGCGGCCAGCGCAAGCCAGGCCGGACCTAGCAGGGCCGCGACAACGAGCCCCACCAGGGTGGTTACCACCGCGGTATCACGCAAATATCGCAGCACTGTATGGCGGCGTGGGCGGGGTATCCAGATGCCCGTGTCGTGCGCGGCGCGTTCCTCGGCGGTGATGGTGTCGTCGAGGAGTTCCTGCCAACGCTGATGCCAGCGTTCGTCGACGTCGGCGATCCAGGTGGTGATCGTGAAAGCGCGTGTGACCCAGTCGGTGAAGAACTGGCCGTCGCTGGTCTGCCGCCAGATCGCGAACGCCTGCCGGTCGTGTTTGAGCGAGTCGTGGGCGTAGTCCTGGGCGAGTTGGCGTTGCTGGTGCCAATGCGCGAGCTGCGCATCGAGATACTGCGCCGCGGGCGCATCGCTGATAGCGGTGGCCTCGCGGAGTTGGCTGGACAGGTCATCGATGTGGCGGCCGTACTGCTCGTAGTCGACGTCGAGACGTTGCTGCTCGCGGCGATAGAGCCAGATCTCCTCGGCCATGGTCACGTAGTCGTAGTCCGGGGTGAGCTCTGCTGCCGAGGAGTCGGTTGCCGATGCCTCTGGTGCGTCGGAATCGGCCTTCGCATAGTGCGTGGTGACTTGGGTGACCGCGCGCAGCGCGTTGGGCAGGTCGGTGTCGGTCCGCAGCAGTGTTGCGGTCGCGTTGGCCGGCGCGGGGTATTGGGCGGTGTCGGGAGACAGTTCGCTGTGTTCGTAGTCGCCTAGGGGCATCACGGTGGTGACGATGTCGTCGAGAGTGGCGGCGAGGTCGCCACAGCGGGGGCACTCGGCGGGAAATCGTTGATCGCGCAGGATCGCCCAGTGCTGATCGCACAGAAGGTAGTCGATGGTGGTGCCGGCACAGCAGTCCCGCACGGTGATGCCGTAGCTCACGGTGCGAGGTTGGGCGATGGAATACAGAACACACCAGTCGCAGGTCAGTTCGGTGTCCTCGCTCATCGCGGGTGCCTCTCGTGTGTGGTCATGGTCGTTGTCGTCGGCGGTCATTGCTGGACAGAGAGTCTAGTGATGCGCCAGGCACCGGTGGTGTCTTTGCTGACGGTGGTGTACACCGCGAACGGGCTCGGCGGGCGCCCGGCCGGACGGCCTGCGGGATCTGTCACCTGGTGGGTGATGGTGGCGATGCGCGACACCGCGGTCGGTGTGTCGGGATTGTCGTTGCTGGCGGGAATCGACACGGTTGCTTTCACACTGGCACGCGCCTGTGCCCACTGGCGCCATTGGGCTCCGGTGATCGGGGCCAGGGACGCGAATCCGGCGTCGATACCGGCGGGCCCGAGCAGTGGTTCGGCGCGACGAGCGGCAGCGAGTTGTGTGGCGTCCTCCCCGGGCCGGTAGGTGAACAGCGCTTCGAGTCCGGCCTGCATGACCGCGATGGGGTCGGCGGGGTCGACGTCGGTGAACGGTTCGGCGAATCGCGGTGGAGCTGAGTCGGTGCCGCTGGCGTCAGTGCGTGGGTCCTGTCCGGGGGCGATGGTGACCGGAGAGGTCGCAGACGGTGGCCTGACTGGGGATGGCGGGTCGTCGGTGAAGGCGCCAGCAAGGACTAGTACAGCGGCGATCAACGCGACGGCACCGACGATGGTGGCTGCGATGGCCAGTGGTCGTTTCATGTGGAAGGCCCCCAAGGCTTTCGATTGTGTTGTGCGGGTCAGTGGTAGCGGCGGAAGGTGATCGGTTTGGAGAAACCGTTGTGGATGTTGTCGATACGGACCTTGGTGCCTGACTGAGGAGCGTTGACCATTTTCCCTCCACCCATGTAGATCCCGACGTGTGTGGCGCTGCCTTGTCCTCCGAAGAAGACCAGATCGCCAGGCTCGGCGTGTGCCTCGTCTGGTACCGGGATGCCTCCGGTCGACTGCGGCTGGGAGGTGCGGGCGATGGTCTTGCCGGTCGCTTTGTGCACTGCGTAGCGGGCCAGCGCCGAGCAGTCCCAGCCGGGAATCGCGTAGTCCTGGTGCGCATCGCCGGCGCCACCGCCGTCACTGATTCCCTTGGTGGGTCCATTGAGGTCGCCGCCACCCCAGGAGTAGCGGATACCCATCTGGGAGGCCGCAGCAGCGACAATGTTGGGTCCGGCCGGTCCTCCGGGTCGGAATCCCTCGATGTCGGCGCCGCCGGGTACGGGTGCTTGTGGGAGGCACGCCGCACCGCCGGAAGCTGCGTCGCCGTTGCCAGGAGCCGCGGCGCCACTGGGGTTGGTGCCGGTGGTGGCCCAGGCGGCGGGGTTGATAGCGTGGCCGCCGTCGAAGTCGCGGTGCCCGCCATCCCAGACTTCGAAATGCAGGTGTGCACCGGTGGATTGGCCGTTGTTTCCGACTTTGCCGATGAGCTGCCCGGCGGCGACTTTCTGTCCCTTTTTGACCAGGACGCCATCGGGATACATGTGGCCGTAGACGGTAGCGAACAGTTTGCCGTCGATCTGATGGTTGAGAACGATCCATTGCCCGAACCCGCTGGCGGGCCCCGCGTCGACCACTGTGCCGTCGGCGACGGAGTAGAACGGCGTGTTGACCGGAGCGGCCAGGTCGATCCCCTGGTGCTGTTCGCCGCCGCGCGGACCGAACGGTGAGGACACCTGGTAGGTGCCGTCCTTCATCGGCTTGACCTGTGTGCCCGGCGATGCGCTCTGTTCCGGAACCGCCGCAGCTGCATCGCTACCCACGGTCTCGACATAGTCGGTGACCTGCGAGTTGTCGGACAGCGAGGCGACGATCTTGGTCGCCGATCCCATGAACTCCTGATAGGCAGCAGCACCGGTGGCGTTGCGCTGCACCGTGGTAGCCGCTTGGGCGGGGTCCATGCTCTGCCAGCCCGGTACCTTGATCAGGGCGTTGAGGAACCTGTCGGTGGCGATCGCAGGGTTCATCAGCTCTTGAGCTGTGCCCCAGCCGTACTGGGGCTGTTGCTGCAAATAGCCGACCGAGCCCCCGTCGAAACCCACGCCATCGTTGGGCAGCGACATTGATTCTGGCACTGCCGGATTCGATAGGTTCCGCAGACCTGATTCATCTTGCCCGACCGCGATGACGATGATCGCTGCTTTGGCCGGCAGTTTTCGGGCTGCGACCCTGCCGACCGCGGTCGCGGCGATCCGCGTCTGTTGCGGGTTGAGGCCGGCGATTTGTGCCCCACCCGGAGCCAGCTCGAGTGTCGGGATCGGCCCGCAGGCGCCGCCACTGCCGCCGACCATCATCACCAGCATCAATGGTGGTAGCAGGAATACGACCGGCACGACGGCGAGCAGCCACAACCACCACCGACGCTTCCCCGGAGCGTCGGTGGCGGGTGGTCGTGTTGGCGTAGGCGGTGCAGGCGCGGTGGTGACTGTCACGGCAGCCCTCGCTCAGCGAACGCTGGTGGGTTGTGGCCCGTCAACCTGGCCACCGGCCCGACGGGCGGCATCGCGCGCCGGCGGCGCCGGCCGAGGTGACGGCGGAGTCGGTGCAGGTGGCGCCGGGGTCCGCCGTGGGGATGGAGAACCCGCTGCGCGGGGCGTGGGCACCCAGACTTGCGTGCCATCAGCCGATGTTCGCGGACGGAAACTACGGTTGTCCTCGGCTAGCGAGCGAACGCGGTCGGTGGCCGAACGAGCATCGGAGGGCCGGGTAGCCGCAGAGACTGCGCCGCGGGCGGAGGCGATCGGCGGAGCGCTCGTACCGGTAGGGGTGAGCGGGCGGTTCTGGATGTCGCGGACCTTGGTGACGGTCTCATACAGCGCCTGTGAGCGTCGGCGGGTGTCGTCGGGGCTCGACGTTGCACTACCCCCTCCTGTGCCCATGGGGACAGGAGCAGGACCCGACGACGCTGCAGGGGCGTCGGTGGCAGGAACATCGTCGGCGGTGCGCGCACCTGATGTGGACTCGCCCAACTTGGCGGCCACGGCCGCCGCGGTTTGAGTGGCGGCGTACTCGGCGCCGATCTTGGCTGCCGTCGCCGCGACAGCGGAGGCTCCGCCGGTGCCGACAGCGGCCACGGCCTGCCCGCCGCCGGAGACCACCTTGCCGACAGTGCCCCCGACCTTTCTGGCGGTGTTGTAGCCGTGCTTGACGGCCTGGGCGCGGGCCAGCATCTCGTGCGCCGACGGTGCGGTCTTCTGTTTCACGGCCACCGGCGATGCGCCCGGTCGCCGCGACATGATCTCGGTGAGTCGGTCGGACCACTTGTTCAATCCGAGCATGCCTTTGCGGAACATCACGAGGGCGATGAGGATCAGGACGTCGGCGATGAGCACGGTGGCCATCAGCTGGACGTCGTCTTTGTCGAACACCGAGGTGATGATGATGCAGTAGGCGCAGGTGAAGATGACCGCGAAACACACCTGGAGCAACGCCATAGCGACATCTGCCAGCGATCGCATCAGTTGGGTACGGAACATCGGTGCGATGCCGAGCAGGCCGCCTGGGATCAGCTTCACTCCGTTCCACAACGCCACCACGGTCGCCAGCACCACCCGTCCGGCGAGGTAGAGCGCGAACAGGAAGACCAGACCTGCCGCGGGGATCAAAAACATTGAGGCAATGGCCTGTTCGGGTCCGGGGTTCTCGGCGTAGTCCTTCATTTGTTCGCCCCCGGGGCATTTGCCGACCGCGTCGCGGACGCGGGCTTTGGCGTCGTCGCCGCCGGGCAGCACGCTGTCGACGGCACCGCCGACCAGGGGGATGTCTTCGACGCTGTCGCGGATCTCGCCGAGGGTCGAGCGCTCGGGGGGCTTTTTCAGGTAGGCCTCGTCGAAGGCTTTGACACACGCAGCGGCGCCGTCTTGTTTCGAGGTGTCCAGGACGCGACCGAAGTTGAGTAGTTGGGTGGGCTGGCGAATGAACGTGTCGGTCAGTTGTCCTGTGAGATCGTCGATTTGGGCGTCAGGGTTTCCGTTGGTGTTTCCGTCGTTGCCGATGCCGGTGGCCACCTCGAGCGAGTAGTCCTTGGCCTTGGAGATCAGTCCGTCGTCTCCGGCGAGGGTGGCGACCGGGTTGGCCAGGAACCCCAGCACGCCCGCGGCAATGATCAGCGACATCAGCAGCTCGTAGAGACCGGTGGCATAGCGTCCACGAAAGAGCCACAGCGCCACCGCAAAACCGGCCAGAGTGAGCATCAGCGGCCGCATGTGCAGTTGCCCGGTCAGCGAGGTGACCGCATCTGCGATGTCGGAGATGGGGCTGGTCACTATGTCGAGCCATTTGAACGACAGAGCCTGCTTGATGAACCAGATCGCGATCATCACCACGCCGCGGTAGGCGTTGTATTCCAAGTTGATGATCCACGCCCACACCGCCTTGATGGGGCTGGTGGCTCCACCTTCGTCGATCGAGAGGTAGTAGTCGGCGGAGTTGATGCCGTGGGAATCCTTGATGTTCATCCAGCCGAACAGATTGCGTAGAGTGCTGCTCGCAGCGCCGTCGGCCGCCTCGGCGGTCGGTGCGAGGACCAACATGATCGCACCGACCAGATGCCACACGGCGACCAGAATCAGTAGACGCCGCGCCCAGCGCCGCGACCACACCCATCGGGCCGCGCTGCGCACCGGGCGCGGCCATTCGAGGCGGATACCGGGAAGCTGCGGGTGCATCAGAGCACCTCGGGGGTCAGGGTCTTCGCGGTCGTCTGCGTCTTCTTCTGCGGGGTGGTGGTCGAGCTGGCGGTTTGGCGGTCGGTACGGAACGAGCGCAGGACTTTGATGCGGCCCACGGCGCCAGAGGCATCGCGCATGTAGCCTTCGCCGCGGCGTTCTGGCTTGACGTAGGGCTTGTCGGTGGCGTGCCGTGCTGGACGGGTGATCGGAGCGGTGTTGGTGGTGTATTCCTCTAGGACGTCTTCGGCGTCGGGGTCCAGCCCAACCCAGTCCAGGGCTTTGCGGGCGAGAGTTTTGTCAGTGTGACGCATTGCGACGCGGGTCTTGAGTAGGCCGCGCAGTTCCTGACTGCCGAATTCGCAGTCCTGATCGCCGAGGATCGCTGCGGCCTTTTCTTTGCGGCCGCGTTTGACGACTTCGGTGATGATCTCCAGACCGTCGGCACCGGAAAGGATGTGAGCGACCTCGTCGGTGACCAGCGCCGACATCTGGGCGGGGTCGGCGTACATGATGCCTTGCGACAGTTTGGCGATGTGGGTGTAGATGACGTGGCCGTACTGCTTTTCGGGGGTCAGGTTGTCGAACAGGTGCTCTTTTTCCATCTGCTCGCGGGAAGGCAGTGAGACGTCCTGGGTGCGGAACACGATCGCGGGTGCGTCGATCGGCAGCGGCGGCAGGGTCTCGTCGAACAGGGCGCGGGCGTAGGTCTTGCGGGAATGGACCTCCAGGGCGCGGCCTACCTCCAGCGCGCCGTCGAGGGCGCATTCGCCCGAGAGCAGGTGTTTGACCATTCCACCGGTGCCGAGGTAGGGGTGGCGGGCGCGGTAGCTCTCCGAAAGAACCTCGGACAGCAGGGTTGCGCGCGAGTCTTGCACCCGCAGTCGCAGCAGCGCGCGCAGGATGGTCTCGGTCTGTTCAGCACCTTTGGCCCCGCCGAAGATGAGCAACGGATCGAGGCTGTAGCCCGCGTCGACCATGTCGACGACGACCGCATGCGCCACTGAACTGGCCCAGCGGGCGTACTCCCCTGAGGCCGACTGGTCGATCACCAGGACCTGTCCGCCGCGATCGACGATCTGACCGGCGACGAGCTTGATGAACTCAGACTTGCCGGCGCCGAGTTCACCGGTGACGCCGACCGAGTTCGACACGTCACGTTCGGTCAGCGCCGAGACGTCGTAGTGCACCGCACTGGGGACGTGAGTGGTGATGCACAGCGCCAGCAGCGGCCCGCTCGGATCGCCCAGGGAGGCCGCGACGACGGGAACGAACGCGCCGAATTTGCCGCTGGTGGTGATCTGGGTGAACTCGGCGAGCACCCGGGGCGCCGGCGCGCCGGGCACCATCGCCCACCACAGGTCCTCTTGGTATCCCAACGGCTGGGCGAGGCGGAACTGCTGGCTGGCGAACTCGGTGGCCAGCGCGGTTGCCGCGGCCTGGGCGGCCGCCGCGGTGGTGCCGGAGGTGGCGAAGATCGCTGTCCAGCCGACCTCGATCTCATTCTTGTCTGATTCGAGCAGGGTGGAGTACTCGGCGAGCGCTTCGGCAGCGACGTCGAGGACACTGCGGCCGGTGGAGAGTTCCCCTTCGCGCTGGTGGAACTGGTCATTGAGCTGTTTGAGCGCTTTGCGGTTGCGACGCAGCACATCTCCCCCGGCGCGGGTGACGATCCGCAGGGCGAAATCGACGTCGACCGGGATCTTGGCGTCCGGGCGCGCCGGGTCCTCGACGGTGATGGATTCGGCCAGGGTGAAGAACTCCGAACCGGGAAAGTGGGTGCCGCCGGCGGGAGTGTCGGTGATGACCGACAGCGTCTGATAGGACGGCGGGGGCGGGTCGACCTCCCACGGGGTGTCGATCTTGAGCACGGTGGTGAACCTCGATGGTTTGGACTTTCCGCCCGAGTCAGCTCGGTCACTCAGGGCGCCCTCATCGAGCCGAGCAGCCGTCAACGCGCCGGCTGTTTTCGATTCAGGAGTGTCGGCGGCCACCGGAACATCGGGATCGACGAACAGGCCGCGTCGCAGCATGTGATTCCACAACCACACCGCTTGCGCCGGGGTGGTCGGGATGGGGTTGAAGACCGCGGGAATGCTCGCCGCGATCCGGCGGGCCTGGTCGCGGCGAGCCAGCAGCTCCTCGGCCGGCACCCGGGAGTGCGGCAGCCCCAGGATTTCCGTGGCCGAATGCCAGATGGCACGCCCGGCGGTCGCGGCCTTCTCTTTCACCGAGGTGCCCGTCAGTGGCACCGAGAGCCAGTACACGCGGGTGCCGGGGCGGAACTGGCCGATACTGCCCAGGGTGGCTTCGCATTCGGCCAGCCATGCCTCGTGTTCGTCGAGGTCGACCCCGTCGAGCATGCGTTGCACGATTAGTTCCGGGGTCTCATCGGCGGTGAGTCCCAGCAGGATCGCCTCGCCGGGTAGGGCGCGCGCCAGCATCGTGTGGGCGTTGCGGACCCCTTCCTTGTCAGCCAGGCGCCGGTAGCGATATGGCAGGCCTTCGAGGAGGTAGTCGGCCCATACCGTGCCGTCGCGGGTGAAGCGCAGGTTGCCGGTGAGGGCGTAGGTCGGTTGACGCTGCACCACAACGCCACTCCTTTCGGTCTGGTCTATCGAGTCGTCGTGTGGGGATGGGGTGTGGGCGGGGTGGGCCAGATGTAGGCCGCGGCTGGCACCACATGTGGGCGGCCGCGCTTTCGGCGGATCGCCGCGGTCGGTGACAGTGACGCGCGGTCGGCGGTCGTTCGGGTCTCCGCCTCTGCGCTGAGGGCGCGCGCGGCCCCTGCTGCCACCGACAAGGGACTCCGTCCACCCGGGCGGATGCGGCCGAGGAGCACCACCGTGCCGACGACCACGGTGACCACCAGCACGATCGACCACTGCAAGCCCAGCTGGCTCCACCACACGCCGCGGGTCAGATACAGCGCGACCAGGGCTCCTGCACCGCCGACGAACTGGGTCAGCGTGTAGGGGCCACCGGCGATGCGTTTGCCGTCCGGGGTCTTACCGATCAGCTGCGGGAACTTGCGCGCCGCGGTGAAGTTGCGGATGACCTCAGCGGGTTGCTGCTGCTGTGGGTTGGTCATACCTGCCACGCATCCGGGAAGGAGATCGCGTCGCTGTGGTGGTGGACGCAGGTCATAGCCGCGCTCCGTCGACGACGACGTCGGTGACCGTGCGATGTGCCGTCGGCGCGACTCCTGGCTGAACCAGCGGCGTACTGCGCGCCAAGACCACCACCGGGTGCTCCCCGCTGGTGTCGAGCCGCACAGCAGAGGCGGAGAGGTCGGGTGCGGGGGTGAGTTGGCCGGAGGAGTTCTTGACGGTCTCGTCGGTCTTCTCCGACAGGAACTCCATATTGTGGGTGCCCCACAAGATCACGCCGCCGCCGATGACGGCCACGATGCCGGCGATCAGGCCGCCGCGGACGAATTCCTTGAGGACCATGTAGACAACCACGCCTCCGACCACGGTGAGGATGGCTTTGATGACGTCGTTGGCCAGGCTGTTGAAGCTGTCGATGAGCCCCTCGGCCAGGACGACCTGGGTTGCTGTTGTGGTGAGCACGAGGATGAGTCCTTTCAGATGCTGCGGATGGGCGCGGGGTGGGTAGTCGTGCGGCGGGTGCGTAGGCACCGCACGGCATCGAGGGACGGTGGTGTGGGGAGGGTGTGGTTGGTCATTGCCGTTGTTCCTTTGCGTGTGGGGTTTACCGGGGTCCGAGATCGATGCCGCCGGGGCCGAGTAGTGATCCACCACCGCCGCCGGATGACGGTGTTGAGGCGGGGGCAGAGGTGGAGCCGCGCGGGCTGCTCGGCTCGCTGGTCACTGTGGGCAGGACGTCGTCAGAGCCCGCCTCGTCATCACCGCCACCGCGGCCGGAGTCAGAGGTTGGTTCGCTGCTGGCGGGAACAGAAGTCTCCGCGCCGGTCGGAGTGTCGGTGTTCTCGTCGTCCTCCTCGCCGGCCAGCGAGGACGCGACGTCTGATCCGTTGACGCCTGCCGCCGGGGCGGGGTCGAGTGCGCTGACTTCCCAGCGGCCCGCGCGTGCAGCCATCGTCAGGGCATAGGCCCCAGTGAGTGCATCGGTGGAGCTGGCGGTCCCGGGTGGTTGTTGGGAGATGGTGAGCAGCAGTCGTGCTCGTTGGCCATCAGCCGGGGTCTCAGCAGAGTCCCCGAGGGACTTCTGGGTGCGGGCTCCGATGACGGAGATGGAGGCGTACGGGGCCGGGGTGATCGCACCGAGGTTGGTTCCAGGGCTGGTGAAGCGGGTGACGTCGCCGTCACCGGTGAGCATGGCTGAGAGGAATCCTTGTGCGGCGGTGACGATCGCGGCGTTAGAGCTGAGCTGGTTGGAGTAGTCGAGGTTGACTGTCAGGCCGGTGGAGGGTGCCGGTACCGCGGCGGGCATCGCCATCGCGCGCACCCCTTTGTCTGACACCACCACTGGCACCTGGAAGTAGCGGCGGGTTGCGGTGTCAGCGCCAGCGGGGGTGACTTCGGCGGACACGGTCACCGCGTAGGTGTCGGCGCCGTCGACCCCAGACACTTCACGCACTCCGGCGATGTGGGTGTCGGCGGACTCGTAGAGCGCTTGCGCCGGCAGCGCGCCGGTCCCGGCATCCACGTCGACGAAGCGTTGCAGCGATCCCTCGTCACCGCGGTGGGTGGTCAGCCAGGCCGACACGAACTGCTGGGCGAGGTCGCTGGCTGCGAACTGGGCGGTGTTATCGACCGCTGACACAGCAGGCGGCGCCACTACTTCTGGGGCCGCTGATGATCCGCCGCTGAGGTACAACGCGACAGGTCCTGACACCAGCGCCGCGATCACCGCCGCCCGCGCGGCGTGGGTCATCAGCCGTTGTGTGCTGGTGCCGTTAGCGCGAGCAATGAACTCCTCGTCCTCAGGACTGTGATCCGCCGAACTGGCAGCCTGGGCATCGGAGCCTTCGTGACGGCGCAGTATCCGGGGGACACTGAGCTGGCCGCGTAGCCGCGCTAACCGCTCCCCCCGCGACAGTGCGGTGTCGTCGTCGTGGAGGTCGCTATCGACCGGGTCCTGATCGAGCGCAGGGGCGGGGAATTCAAAGACTCCACGCAGGTCACCCTCGGGGCGTTGCTCCGTCGATGTCACCAGCTTGACCCTTTCGTCTCACACGATCCGTCCAATCGCGTCGCGCCGTGCACTTATTTGTGAAGTCTACTCACGTTGGTTACTCGTCGCGAAGGGTTTGGGTGGCGTGTTGCGTGCAGGTGAGCGCCCGTCACGTCTGGCACCAGCAGGGGCGCATCACGCGGCATTCCACAGGACCTTCTGCTGCGGGGATGTCGCAGCGGCGGCGCCCAGTATGCAGAGACACGGCGACAAGCGAGCACACCCGGGGGGGCAGGCCCTACCCAGCAACACCTGGCGTGTGATGCCGACACTAGGACAGATCGCTACTCCCGTGAGTAGGCTTGCCTCAACAATTTTCGAGGTCTGACGCGGCTTGCGGGGCACTCCCCCTTCGGGGGCAGAGCGGGGGGGGGGGGGGGGGGGCGCGCCCCCCCCCCCCCCCCCGCGCCCCCCCCCCCCCCCGCGGCCATGGCCGCAGAGACCGACCCCGACGCCGTGAACCG
>NZ_JAMBDT010000068.1:0-27076 GCF_025143765.1 Gordonia sp. p3-SID1431 | reverse complement strand
CGAACATCGCATCGGATCGTCGTATCCCCTGGGTGCGGCCATCCCGCTGACAGACCGTGTCGGCGAGGATGGCGACGGCTTTGGCCGAGATCCGCACGTTTTCCGCCGACATCACGGCGGTGAGTTCGGCGGTGCCGTCGGGCAGTTCGTGGGTCCACACCCCACGTTGATCCATCGCGTCTTTGCGGCGTTGGCGTACCGCGTCGGGGTCGTGGCGGAACACGAGGCGGTCGACCATGTCCCGCAGGCGCGCCCGGTCCCACACACCTTTTCGGCGGCGCACAGTGTCGGCGATCTCGGCATCCAACGCGGGGGTGATCGGGTCATCGGTGGGGATCAGTTCGGTGCGGGAGATGATCAGCCGGATCTGCCACTGCGACAGGACCCCGTCACGCAGGGTGTCGGCAACCTCGGGGAGCCGATCCCGCAGCGCGATCGCCTCATCGATCAGGGTTTCGGCGTGCCGGCGCGACACCCCGGCCTGGCGGGCGATGCGGGCCGCGCAATCGGCATGGCCGTCCATCACGAACCCGGACGCGCTGGTGGTGATCAGGCGGTCGGTCATCGCCGCGATCGTCTGATACTGGTGCCAGGCGAGGTAGGACTCGCCGCGCCGGGTGGCGTCGAGGCCGGCCATCAACATGACCATGTCGGTCTCTGCGGCGTGGGCAGGATCGACCCCGGCGACGTACTCGCCCGGTAGATCGGTCCACACCCGCACAACGCCCCCCGACGCCTGATTTTCATCACCCGCCCCGAGCTGGGTGATCTGTTACCAACCAATCTAAACCCGATCACCGACAATTCCGGATGAGTCTCCACAGGAGTGACATCGTTGTCGACGAAATGTGCTCTGGGCGTTGCGGTATGGTGCCGTCCGGGTTGGCGCCGGTTGAGATCGTCGGGTCGCCAGGTGGTTTCGACACGGCGACTCGCCTAGCGGCTCGTTGCCGGCTCAACCAGCGGGGGTGGGCGACTCGCCTAGCGGCTCGTTGCCGGCTCAACCAGCGGGGGTGGGCGACTCGCCTAACGGCTCGTTGCCGGCTCAACCAGCGGAGTGGGGCGCCGGCTCAGCCAGCGGAGGGGGAGCAGGCTCAACCAGCGGAGGGTGCCGGCTCAACCAGCGGCAACGGCGCAATCGTGCCGCTTCCGTTCGTCGGACCGGCCATACTCATTCGATGAGAACTCGCACGACCAGGGTGGTCGTCCGCAGCGTGTACGGCACCGCCGCCGTCGAGTGGTTCTTGATCCTCGCGATCGCGACGATCATCGTCACGCGCCTGTATCTGCATCTCACCGGGTATCCGCAGGTCGGCAGCGGAACACTGCACATCGCGCACGCGCTGTGGGGTGGCGCGCTGATGATGCTGGCGCTCATCACCGGATGGCTGTTCCTCGGGGCGACGGCGCGGATCATCGCGATCGTGCTGGGCGGTATAGGTTTCGGGTTGTTTCTCGACGAGGTCGGCAAGTTCGTCACCCGCTCCAACGATTATTTCTACGGGCCGTCGGCGGAGATCATGTACGTGCTCGTCGTGATGATCCTGTTGATCAGCCGCGTCGTCCGGGATGTCAAGCGGCCCACCGGCGCCGAGGCGCTCGCCAATGCGGCGGTCATCGCGGCCGACGGTGTCGCGCACGGGCTTCCGGAACGTCGTCGACGCCAGGCCGAAGAGTTTCTCGTGGTGGCCGAGGGCAAGGGGCTCGACGCCGAGACGATCGGTCACATCCGAGCGCTCCTCGAATCGAGCGAGGGTACGCCGGACCGGTTGATGCGACTCCGCGACCGGGCGGTCGCCCTGATCCCGGACTTCTTCCGCAGTCCCCGATGGATTCCGGTCGTCGGGTGGGGGTTGGTCATCGCGTCCGCACTCACCGTCATCGTCGGCGTGCTGAGCTTCTACTTCTCCGGAGACCGCAGCGAAGAACTCGACATCTACATCGAACTCACCGGCAGCACGCCTGCCACCTGGATTCTGTTGATCAGCGGGATCGCGACACTCGCCCTGGCGCTTCCGGCGATGGTCGCGCGCCGGCGCGGTGTGGAGCCGGCCGGGCCGCTACGAGGGCTGCGTATCGCCGCCCTGGTGTTCATGCTGTCGAACGCTCTCGTCGACTTCGCGCTCGAGGGCTTCGGTGCCCTGTTCAACCTCGCCCTGGGCTTGTTCGCCCTCAGCATCGTGAGTTACCACCTCGCGCAGGCGTCCGTCGCGTCGGACGGCAGTCGTGATCAACTGAGGGTGTGACTCATCTCGATCGGACTGTGGCTGCCGCGCGTGTCGAGGGCTTCGACCGGCGGACCGCGGACGTCCCGGGCGCACGGGCCGCCTCGGTCGTCCTCGCGGTAGCGGAGAAGGACGGCCGTCAGGGGATCTGGCTGTGCAAGCGTCCCACGACGATGCGACGCCACGCCGCCCAGTTCGCACTCCCCGGTGGCCGGCTCGACCCCGGCGAGGACTACATCACGGCCGGCCTGCGCGAACTCGACGAGGAACTCGGCATCCAGCTGCCGCCGAGCTCGGTGCTCGGGGCGCTCGACGACTATCCGACGCGCTCGGGTTTCGTGATCACCCCGATCGTCTGCTGGGCCGAGGAATACCAGGAGCCGACGCCCGATCCCGACGAGGTGGCGCTGCTGTTCTTCGTCACCTTCGAGGAACTGCTCGTCGAACCGCGGTTCCTCACGATCCCGCAGTCGGATCTCCCGGTCATCCAGCTGCCCATCGTCGGGTCCCTCGTCCACGCGCCGACCGCCGCGGTGATCTACCAGTTCGCCGAGGTGGTCCTGCGGAACCGGCAGACACGGGTCGACGGCTTCGAGCAGCCGGTCTTTGCCTGGAAATAGCCGCTCAGCCGGCGACGAGTCGCTGCTCGGCCCGACGCACGTAGGGCCGGGCTCCCGTGTCGCGGGCCACCCGGACGGCATCCTGCAGGTCGGCGGTTCCATCCAGCCCGACGACCTCGCGCGCGGTTCCGCGATACAGCGTCGCGGGTCCCAGACACACGAGTCCGGGCCATTGCACCACCAGGCCCGACGACCAGTCGGCGGTGAACGGCTCGATGCGGCGGCAGATCTCACCAGCGGCGTCGCGGTGACGGGAATCGCGAGACACCGCGTAGAGCGTCTCGATGAGCAGTGGAACGCGCGCCACCACGCGCGAACCGGCCCACTGGTCGGCGTCCGCGGTCAGCTCCGTCGCGAGTTCGAGGGCACGGTCGAGGTCGCCGCTCTCGGCGGCGCCCAGTGCGATCACCAGGGTGAAATCCTCGTCCACCTCTTCCGCGAGCGCATCGAACGGCGGCAACGCCGAGGCGAGCTCGCCGCGGTGCCACGCGGCGATCGACGCGCTGGTCGCCATCGACGACTTGGCGAGAAGTCGTGCACGGTCGGACAGCCCGCCGACCGTCGCAGCGAACCTCTCGGTCAGTGCCGTGCTGGTGTCGTAGTCGCCACGTAACAGCGCGATCATCACCTGCCACCACAACTGCATCGTCTCCACATCGGTACCGCCGATACGTCCGGCGAGCCGGGTGAACTCGGTGGACAGGCGTCGCGCCAGACGCAGATCAGCCGCCTCCAACGCGCAGACGCGTTGCAGATGCAGAGCGGTGGCGCGTCTGTGGAGGTCGCCGGCCGATAGTTCATACAGCTCCCGGGCGATCTTGCGTCGATCCGCCAGACGGTCGGGAACCCACCGGACGAGGAACTCGGCGAGGTCGATCTCGAAATCCACGGCACCGCTGTCGTGGACGACACGTGCGGCACCGAGATGGTCGTCGGCGCCCGGCAAGCCGAGGACGGTCAACCGGGCTGCCTCCGATGCGTGAAGGCGCGCAACCACTTCGGGGTCCAGGGCCTCGCCGTGTGTCAGTGCCTCGCGGGCGAGCGCGGCGTGATCGGCCTGGACGACGCCGTAACCCGACCAGTAGCCCGCGACCCCGTTCGGTGCCGAGAGCAGTGCGGTCTCGGCGAGGGCGGGCCAATCCCGCGTCAGCCGACTCACCGTCGCCGCCGATTCGAAAGAGACCGCAGCCGAATCGAACTCCCCGATGCGCAGCGCGGCGGCGCCGGCGATCCGGCGCAATTCGACGGTCGAGTGGGAGTCGAGTCCGGGCAGACCGAGACCACGTCGTGCCAGGTCGAGCGCACGATGATCGGCCGTTGCCGAGAGTGCGCGGTGAGCCGCCCCGATGCATGTGCGAGCGGCGACGGCGGTCGAGTCCTCGTCGACGGCGCACTCGACGCGGTGCACGGCCAGTGACTCGAGATCGTCGGGACGCACCGCTTCGAACGCAGCGGCGAGTCGCGCGTGGGCCTCGATCCGTTGCTCGCGCGAGAGGTTGTCGGCGAGACCCTTCGTGACGCTCACAAGCTCGCTCCTCAGGGGGCTGGTGGTGACGCTCGCAAGCTCGCTCCTCAGGGGGCTGGTGGTGACGCTCGCAAGCTCGCTCCTCAGGGGGCTGACGAGCCCGCTGCGGACTGCCTCGTCGGCCACGCCCTCACCGAGGGTGCGGGCCACCTCGGTGAACACATCGTCGGGGAGATCGCCGCCTGCGATCGTCACGGCCGTGACGAGCGCACGAGCGGCAGGGGAGAGATCGTCGAACCGCGTCGAGTACATCGATCGGGCGGGATGGTCCCGGTCCGGCGGCGCCCCGGTCCAGGCGATGGCGCACAGTTGTTGCGCCACAGCAGGATTGCCGAATGACTGCGCGACCAGCGCGTCAGCGTCGACCCGGTCCGTGTCACCGAGCTGCTCGAGACGCCGAACGATCAACGCGCGCATGTCGTCGGAGCCGAGTTCGGTCAGACGCACCTCGGCGACCGGCCCGTGCCGATTCAGTGTCGACCGGAGGATCTCGACGGGCTCGGCGTCGGGGTCGCGGCAGGTGACCAGGACCGTCATCGGTGCCTGTCCGATACCTGCAAGCACGCGTCCCAGCACAAGAGCCGAGTCGGCGTCGAGCCACTGGGCGTCGTCGACAAGTAACACCGACCGCCCGTGCTCGGCGACGTCGGACCAGATGCGGGCGGTGAGGTCGGCGACGATTCGCGCCGTCGGGACGGAGACCGGGGACTCGCCGAAGAGTTCTTCGAGGCCGTCGAACGTCGGTCCGGGCGGGCCGGGTCGGCCGATGAAACGGCGGGCCGCGGCACTGTGCCGTGCGATGAGGTGCTCGACCAGCGCGGTCTTCCCGATGCCCGACGGGCCGATGAGGACCACACCCGCGGGACGGTCCGCGCCGGTTTGCCAGACCTGTTCGAGCACTGCGTGTTCGGCGACTCGGCCGATGAGTTCGCGTACCGGCTGCGGCGTGGCGGAGGTGGCGGAGAGCGGCGAGACCGCGGGAGACGGGTCGAGCAGGTCGTCTTCCAGCGCGATCGTGTCGGGATGCGGATCGAGACCCAGGTCGTCACGGAGGGCCTGCCGGAGTCGGCGCAGTACGCCGAGGGCGTCGACCGTGCGTCCGTCGTCGTGCAGCGCACGAGCGAGGGTCCGCGCGGCGCCCTCGCGGTAGGGGTGCCGTTGACACAGCGGCGTCAGCAACGCGACCGAGCGACGGTACTCGCCGACCGTGCGCAGCGCGTCGGCTGCGGTCTCGGTGAACTCGGCACGTATCTCCGCGAGCCGGACGAGTTCGGGTGCGATGTCGGCGATGTCGGCGATCTCCGGAAGCGGTTCGCCCCGCCATAGTTCGAGCGCTCGGCACAACACCTCGGCGCCGGCCCGGGGGTCGGACCGGATGAGCTGCAATCCCTCCTGGCCGAACTGGTCCAGCAGATCGAGGTCGGTGACTGCGCCGTCGCAGTGCAGTAGGTATCCCGCGGGGACGGTGTCGATGCGGACGACGCCGGTCGGAGCGAGTGAGCGTCGAAGCCGGGACACATACCCGTGCAGCGTGCTCGCCGCCGACGCCGGTGGACGACCACGCCACAGGAGCTCGGTCACCCGCTCAGGCGAGCACGCAGTCCGTTCCGCGGCGAGGATGGCAAGCAACTCGGCGTGCTTGCGGGCTGTCATCGGGATCGGCGACCCGTCGGCAGCGGTGACCGACAGTGGACCCAGGACCCGGATCGCCAGATGTGGTTCAGAAGCCAACTCACGCGCCGTTCGTCGGGTCGCACCAGTCGCGCACAAGGCTAACACCAGCGCGGGTTGTCAGCGTTGTCGTCATGACAACCACTGCACACACCCAGAACCAGAACCACGACGCGTCGGATGGCGACACACCCGGCCCGTTTCGCAGCCCGAGCTGGCCGGTCCTACGCCGTCTCAGCGGCGGAGCCCTGACCCTCGGCGGAGTCGCCTGCATCGCCGGCGGGACGTTGCATCCCATCGTCGACGGCGAGGCCCACTCCGTGGAGGCGCTTCAAGCGGTGGGCTCACCGTGGGCGCAGATCCTGCTCGCCGTCGGCACGACGCTGCTGCTGCTCGGCCTGCCCGGGATGTACGCGTGGCTGGCACCCCGGATCGGGATCGCCGGGCTGATCGGCCTCGTCGCCTACGCGGTCGGCAATCTCGTCACCGCGACCGGGCACCTCATCGTCGAGCTGTTCGTCGCGTACCCGTTCGCGCATGACCCGGACAAGGCCGCGCTCATCGCCGCCGACGACTCGATGCTGGGTACCACCGCTTTCGAGCTGCTCAACACGGTCGGCGGGCTCGTGATGCTGGTAGGTATGGGGATGTTCGGCGCCAGCCTCATCCGCAACCGGGCGGTCCCGCTCTGGATCGGCATCCTCACCGTCGTCGGCATGGTCGGTTTCATGCTGCCGATTCCCGCGGTCGCCGGAATCTCGGGATTCATCTACGAGGCGCCGCGTGGAATCGCCATCGCCGCGATCGGAGCACTGATGGTTCGACGGTGATGTAGATCACAACGCCGGTGGGGATGAAATCGGACCGCGGTCCGGTTAGTGTCTGGTGACGGGTCGCGAAGGCCCACCAGCCATCGATCGAGACCCGAACCGAAAATTTTTGGAAGGACCACGACATGACCCCCGCCACCACCGTCAAGGCACCCATCCCCGCCGGCACCTGGACCATCGACACCGTGCACTCCGCGGTGAACTTCTCCGTGAAGCACCTCATGGTCAGCAAGGTCCGCGGCAGCTTCGACACCTTCTCCGGCACCATCACCGTCGACGAGAACGGCACCCCCGCCGTCCAGGCCGAGATCGACGTCACCTCGATCAACACCCGCAACGAGCAGCGCGACGGCCACATCAAGTCCGCTGACTTCTTCGACGCCGAGAAGTACCCGAAGGCCACCTTCGGCTCCACCGGCGTCCGCCAGAACGGCGACGACTACCTCCTCGACGGCGACTTCACCCTCAAGGGCGTCACCAAGCCCGTCACGCTCGAGCTCGAGTTCGAGGGCACCAACCCCGGCATGGGCCAGGGCGCCGTCGCCGGCTTCGAGGCGAAGGTCGTCATCAACCGCAAGGACTTCGGCATCGACATCGAGATGCCGCTCGAGGGTGGTGGCGTCGTCGTCGGCGACAAGATCACCATCACGCTCGAGATCGAGGCCCTGCAGGCCTGATCCGCACGATCCCCGATGGACCGGCACCGTGAGGTGCCGGTCCATTTGTGATTTCGACACGCCGTGTGGCCGCTTCGCGTCCGCGTGGCGGCTCAACCAGCGGGATGGTCGGCTCTCCCTTGGGTAGGCTTCGGGGAACGCCGTCAGGCAGGAGAAGCCGATGGGACGACCACGCCGGACCCGTCGTGGTGTGCCGTGGACACGTCTGCGCCGACGCACCGCGGGTTTCTTGTGGGGCACCTCGACGGTTCCGAGCCCCCGGGGATGGGCCCGGATCGGCCCGCCCATGCGCAGCAAGATCGCCCTGCACGCCACCGTCACCGCGATGACCGCCGTGATCGCCAGCAATACGGTGATCGGCGTCGAGACCTTCTTGCTCGTCCAACTCGCCTTCAACGGCGGCCAACTCACCTTCGACGAGACGCTGGGCGCGCCGAATTTTCCCGTGGTCGTGGGTGCGATCATCGTCGGCATCCTGACGAATCTGCTGCTGGGGATGCTGGCGGTCCGGCCCCAGCTGCGCTGGTTCATCAGCTGTCAACCCGCCGACCATGCCCGTCGACGCGCCGTACAGCGGATACCGATCGTGCAGCTCGGAGTCACGGTCGTCTCCTGGAGCGCCGCGGCGCTGTTCTACGTGTTCATCGCCGAAGAGCTCACGACCGCGACGGTCGCCGGAGTCGCGGTCGCCTTCGCGCTGGCCGGTATGTCGAGTGCCTGTCTCACCTATCTGTTCGCCGAACGCGCGGCCCGCCCTCTGGCCGTCGTCGTCCTCGAGGACTTCCCCACGAACCACGTCATGAACGGTGTGCGCGTGCGGATGCTGGCCGTGTGGGCGGTGAGCTCGGCGGTGCCGATGGTCGGTCTGTTGACGGTCAACGCGGGGCGCTGGACCGGTCTGCTGCCCGATGTCCACGGCGCGGTCGACTGGACAACCGTGATCCTCTGCCTGGTGGGCCTCGCATCCGGAGCCCGTGTCATCGCGCTTGTGGGACAGGCGATCACCGATCCGCTGACGGAGATGCGCCGGGCGGTGCACCGCGTGGACCACGGTGACTACAAGGCTCGCGTGCCCGTGTACGACTCCTCGGAACTCGGTGTGCTGCAACACGGTTTCAACAGGATGGTCGAGGGTCTCGCCGAACGGGACCGCATGCGTGAGATATTCGCGCGACACGTCGGCGACACCGTGGCCGAGCTCGCGATCTCCGACGGTGTCGGCATGCACGGCACCAACACCCGCGTCGGCGTCCTGTTCGTCGACATCGTCGGATCGACGGGGCTGGCGCAGCAGCGTAGTCCCGACGACACCGCCGCCCTGCTCAATGCCTTCTTCAGCATCGTCGCCGACGTCGTCGATCAACATTCCGGCTTCGTCAACAAATTCGAGGGCGACGCCGCGCTCGCCGTCTTCGGCGCGCCCGTCGAGATCGACGACCCCGCGGGCGCCGCGCTCGGCGCCGCCCGCGACCTCGCGGACCGGCTCGCCAGCAGCCTCGACATCCGTTGGGGGATCGGCGTTTCCTACGGGGAGGCGTTCGCCGGCAACATCGGCGCCGAACGACGCTACGAGTACACCGTCATCGGCGACCCGGTCAACGAGTGCGCTCGGCTGTCCGACATGGCCAAGACCGGACGCATCCCGGCTCTGGCCAGCGGCGCGGCCATCGACGCCGCCGGCGAGGAAGCGCAGGAGTGGAAGCTGCTCGGCACGCGGATCATGCGCGGGCGTTCCGAGCCCACCGCCTTCCATGCGCCGATCGAACTCGTCGAGCGGTTGGGGACGTCGACCAACCTCATCGCGGAATTGCTACGGCCCGCACGTCGCATCGTCGGCGCCAACCCGTTGCGGCTGACCACGTTCTTCGGCGGGTGAAGCCTTCGCTGCGCTCGGCGGAAGAGATGAATCGTTGACGCCGTCCCTATGCGTCAATAGCGTGGGCCGCACGGTCCCGGTTAGGTTGCCGGGCATGACGACGCATCCCAGGGGGTCGCGATGAGTGGTTGGACGACAGCGGACGTGACGGACCAGACGGGCCGGACGTTCGTGGTGACCGGTGCCAACAGCGGACTCGGGTATCAGACCGCGAAGGTGCTCGTCCGCGCCGGTGCCGAGGTGGTGCTGGCGTGCCGCAACACTGCCAAGGCCGATGCTGTGGCGTCGGAGCTGGGGCCGAAGGCGACCGTCGCCAAACTGGACCTCGCCGACCTCGAATCCGTGCGCGCCTTCGCCGCCGGGGTGACCGGCGCCGACGTGCTGATCAACAACGCGGGACTGATGGCGGTCCCGTTCCGACGCACCACCGACGGTTTCGAGATGCAGATCGGCACCAATCATCTCGGCCATTTCGCCCTCACGGCGCTGCTGCTGCCGAAGATCACCGAACGGGTGGTCACCGTGTCGTCGACGATGCACCAGATCGGCGACATTCAGCTCGACGACCTGAACTGGGAACAACGCCGCTACCGGCGCTGGCGGGCCTACGGCGACTCCAAGATGGCCAACCTGATGTTCGGCAAGGAGCTCGCCGCACGGCTGGCGGCGGCCGGGTCGTCGAAGAAGTCGTTGATCGCCCATCCGGGTTACGCCTCAACGGAATTGCAGGGCAGGACCGAGAACTTCTCCGACTTCTTCGCGAAGCTGGGCAACAAGCTGCCGATCGCCCAGCCGGCGGCCGACGGGGCGCTGCCTCAGCTGTACGCGGCGACCCTGCCGGATGCGAAATCCGGGACGTTCTACGGGCCGACGCAGTTCTTCGGGATGCGCGGCGCCCCCGGACGTAGCGGGTACAAGAAAGCTGCCGACGACGTCGACTTCCGGGCAGCGCTGTGGGAGGAATCGGAGCGGCTCACGGGGGAGAAGTTCGACGTCGGGGCCGCCGGCTGACGGTTGGAGTCACCGCGTCGTCCGTTCCCATGAACGGACGAATGATGTTCGAGATAAAAAACTTCGGACGCTGCATGCCTTAGATTCTCGCCATGACTCTCTCGAAACGTTCCTTGCGCGTCGTCCTGGCCGGAGGGGTATGCGCCGCTGGCGCGGCCCTGTCGACTCTCGCTGCCCCGCCGGCGTCGGCTGAACCCACCGGTTGCGTCGCCGGGGCGGCCGTCGTCGTCGCCGCGTCCTACTGCAGTGGCGGTACGGGGGAGCATCGGGTGCAGGCTGCATGTCTGGACTCGACCATGGTCGCGACACTCACCAACGCAAACGGCCCCTGGCGCGCACCGGGGCAGCTGTCGGTCGTGACCATCGGCGCTCAGACGAACGTCGGGAAGTGCATACTCCCGGCTATTGCGATCACGGGCGTGCGGTGATCCTGGCGCGCACCCTGGTTGCCGGCGCCCTGTGCGTCGGCGGCGCCGCGCTGGCGACGGTGGCCGCGGCGCCGGCCTCGGCCGAACCCACCGGTTGCGTGGCGGGGTCGGCGATCGTCGTCTCGGCGTCGTCCTGCAATGGTGGTACCGGTGAGCACCGGGGTGGAGGCGGGCTGCATCGTTCCGTCGCTCGCCGCCACGACCTTCGGTGCGTACGGGCCCTGGAGAAGCCCTGGCCAACTGTCGGTCGTGACCATCGGGGCGCCCACGCGAGCGGGGGAGTGCATTCTCCCCATTCAGGTCCTCGTCGGGGTGCGCTGAGGCGACTACTGCACGCTGAACGCGATGCTGTTCGACGCGCCCGAGATGGTGTCGGTGACGCGGATCGTGAAATCGCCTGCGCCCTTGAAGAAGTAGGACTTCACCGCGGTGCAGTCCTGGGTCTTGAACAGCGAGGCCTGCTTGGGGACCTTGGGTCCGGACAGGCGGACCTCCATACGGCACTCGTTGCCGTCGACGATCGGCCCGGCGTCGATGATCGAGTTCCAGCGCACACCCAGACGCGAGTTCTTCGGATAGGTGTTGGGCACGACGGCCGCGGTGTTGTTCGGTGTGTACACCCAGACGTTGATCGACTTGATGCCGTTCGGTGCGCCGGGGCGGCCGAGCTTGCCGTAGTGCGTGACCTTGTCGCCGCCGGACGAGCCGAGCGCGGCGCTGCCGGAGTCGAGGCTGCCGCTCGCGCTCCCGAAGAGTGTGTCGAGCGGGCTGGCGGTCGCCGGTGCGACGGGCAGCGCCAGTGCGGCGGTGGCGAGCAGGGCGGCGGCGATACGGGTGCGCTTCATCGACTTCTCTCGGTCCCTCACGGTTTATAACGAAATGATTAAAGCATGAGGATCGGCGTGTGCGTAGGGTCACTTCGTCGGTCGCGCCACCTCCGCTGGTTGAGCCGGCCCCGAGCGGAGCGAGGCGCCGAGTCGAAGCCACTTGGTGACCTCGACGGGCGCGGCGTTCTCGCTGCGCTCGGTCGACGCTGCTCGGCCAGCGGAGGGCGAATCAGGTCACCACACTCCAGGCGGCCTCAGTTGAATGCTGATACGGGCGCCGACGCCGCGCACCTTGGGAACCGCGTGCTCCCAGGTGCGCTGACAACTGCCGCCCATGACGAGTAGGTCGCCCGACGACAGCGTGAATTTCAGTGACCGACCGCCACCGCGGGGTCTGAGCATGAGTGGCCGAGGTGAACCGAGCGAGATGATGGCGACCATCGTGTCGTGTGTGGATGCCCGGCCGATGCGGTCGCCGTGCCACGCAACCGAGTCGTTGCCGTCGCGATAGAGGCTGATCCCGGCAGTCGCGAATCCCTCCGGCAGTTCGTCGCGGTAGTGCTCGGTCAGTGCGGCGCGTGCGCCGGTGATGATCGGGTCGGGGAATCGGTCATCGGCCTGGTAGATCGAGACGAGCCGCGGAACCTCGACCACCCGCTCGTACATACGACGACGCTCGGCCCGCCAGGGGACGCACTCGCGGAGGCGGTCGAAGAGGTCGTCGGCTCCACTGATCCAACCGGGACACAGGTCGACCCACGCCCCGTCGGTGAGTGGACGACGCGAGATTGATGTCGATAGGTCGCCGAGCGTCGGCTGCGCTGACTGCTCAGAGAACAACGAGCCCTGGGTGCCGAGAGACATGACTTCAGGCTACACCCAGATCGCACGTGTGTTCGAGTGCTTTACCTAGGATTCGTGCGCGATAGTTCCGGAAGCAGGTCGAACCGTCCTGCGACGAGGGCGGACCGTTTCGCGCGAGACCAGCCGTGGAGTCGGCGCTCGGCCGCGTAAGCCTCGCCGATGTTGGGGAACTCCTGCTGGAATACGAGCCGGACGGGCCGACGAGGACGTGTGTAGCGCGAGCCGTTTCCGGTCTGGTGCTGGTCGACTCGATGCTCGACGTTCCGAGTGCTCCCGACGTACAGCGTGCCGTCGGAACATTCGAGGATGTAGAGGAAGCCACTCACGACCTGACTGTCGAGGATTGCTGCGACGAATCGGTCGATGTCTCCACAGCCAGCGGATCGTGGCGAGTCTGTCCCCAGGGTCGTTGGCAGGTTTCGCGGATCGGTCGCCAAGTGGCTTCGACTCGGCGCCTCGCTTCGCTCGGTGCCGGCTCAACCAGCGGGGGTTGGCCGAGCGTCGCGGGGAGGTCGCGTGCGTTGAGGTCACTTCGCATGATCGGTCGCCAAGTGGCTTCGACTCGGCGCCTCGCTTCGCTCGGTGCCGGCTCAACCAGCGGGGGTTGGCCGCCGCTGGCCGAGCAGCGTCGACCGGGCGCGGCGCGGACGCCGCGTGCGTTGAGGTCCCTTCGCATTATCGGTCGCCAGGTGGCTTCGACTCGGCGCCTCGCTTCGCTCGGTGCCGGCTCAACCAGCGGGGGTTGGTCGAGCGTCGCGGGGAGGTCGCGTGCGTTGAGGTCACCTCGCATGATCGGTCGCCAGGTGGCTTCGACTCGGCGCCTCGCTGCGCTCGGTGCCGGCTCAACCAGCAGTGGATGGTGCCGGCTCAACCAGCTGGCGTGTCGGGTCAGCCGGCGCGAGTGGCGTCGGAGACCGGCGTGATCGGGAGGCGCAGCGCGCCGGGCGCGTGGGCGGGGACCGTCGGGTGGTGGGGCTCCACCGGCTGGACGGGCCGGTACGCCGCACCGAGCTCGGGCCGCGGGTCGGCCTCGCCGGCATTGGGCCACATCGCCAGGGCGCGTTCGGCCTGCGCGGTGATGGTCAGCGACGGGTTGACGCCGAGGTTGGCCGAGACGGTCGCGCCGTCGACAATGTGCAGCCCCGGGTGGTTGAACACCCGGTGGTACGGGTCCACCACGCCGTCGGCCGCCGAGCGTCCGATCGAGCAGCCGCCCAGGAAGTGGGCCGTCATCGGGATGTTCAGCAGGTCGACGATGGAACCGCCGGCGTCGCCGTCGATCTCGCGTGCGACGGCGCGCACCGCCTCGTGTCCCTCCGGGATCCACGTCGGCGGGGGATCGCCCTCGCCCTGCCGGCTGCGCAGCATCGGGCCGAAACGACCTCGGCGCGAGAACAACTCGAGCGAGTTGTCGGCGGTCTGCATGACGAGTGCGATGATGGTGCGCTCCGACCAGCGTCGTACCGAGAGTCCGCGAAGCGTGATCACCGGGTGACGGACCATCTCGATCAGCGCCTGCAGCAGTCGCGGCAGCGGACCGCCACCGTCGACGAGAATGGCCTGCAACATGCCGATGAGGTTGCTGCCCTTGCCATATCGCACGGGTTCGATGTGCGTGTGGTCATTGGGGTGGAACGACGACGTGATCGCGACACCCTCGGTGTAGTCGATGTCGAGGTCGCGTGCGGTGGCGGCCAGGACCGCCTCGGAGTTGGTGCGGACCACCTTGCCCAGGCGCGACGACAGCCCGGGCAGGTGGCCGCCCTGCTGCATGTCCAGCAGCAGCTTGTTGGTGCCGTACGTCCCGGCGGCGAACACCACGTGATCGGCGGTGAAGGTGCGGCGCCCGCGGCGCGACCAGCGTCGGCCCGACCGGTGCGACTCCACGACGTACCCGCCGCCCGAACGCGGCCGGACGGTGTCCACGGTCGTCATCGGAATGATCTCGGCACCGGCCTGTTCGGCCAGGTAGAGGTAGTTCTTGACGAGCGTGTTCTTCGCTCCCACCGGACATCCCGTCATGCAGGCGCCGCAGTCGGTGCACCCGGTGCGTGCCGGGCCGGCGCCGCCGAAGAACGGGTCGTCGACCGTCTTGCCCGCCTCGCCGAAGAACACGCCGACCGGGGTGTGGACGAAGGTGTCGCCGACTCCCATCTCCTCGGCGACCTTGCGGATCACGCGGTCGGCGGGCGTCACCTTCGGATACGTGGTCACGCCGAGCACGCGTGAGGCCTGGTCGTAGTACGGGTCGAGCTCGGATGCCCAGTCGGTGATCGATCCCCAATGCGGGTCGTCGAAGAACGTCGGCAGCGGACGGTACAGGGTGTTCGCGTAGTTCAGCGATCCACCGCCGACGCCCGCACCGGCCATCACGAGCACGTCGCGCAGCAGGTGCATGCGCTGCACCCCGAACAGTCCGAGCGCGGGTGCCCAGACGTAGTCCTTGAGGCGCCAGCTCGTCTTGGGCAGCTCGCCGTCGGAGAAACGCCGACCGGACTCGATGACCGCGACGCGGTAGCCCTTCTCGGTGAGTCGCAGGGCCGCAACCGATCCGCCGAAACCGGAGCCGATGACGATGGCGTCGTAATGGTCAGGGGTGGAACTCACGGTGCGACGGTCCTCTCGGTGTCGGATTCGGTGGCGTCGGATGCGGCGTCTGATCCGGTGGTGACTGCCTGGTCGACGGGTGCGGCGGGGATCGCGGCGTCGAAGCGGTGGTCGGTGGGTTCGAAGGACGACATCATCCGGCGGAAGTCGCTCGTGAACTTCGGCCACATCACCGAGTTGCGACCGGTGGAGTCGAGGTACCAGCTCGAGCAGCCACCCGAATTCCAGACGGTGCGTTCGAGTTCGGGATCGAGTTCGGAGTTGTAGCGGTCCTGTGCATCCTCGGTGACCTCGAAGGTCGACCGGCCGCTACGCGAGAGTTCGGCGAGTGCCTTGCTCATGTAGTACGCCTGCGGCTCCAGCATCAGCACGATCGAGCTGTGACCGAGATTCGTGTTGGGGCCGTACAGGAAGAACAGATTGGGGAAGCCGTGGACCTCGACCCCGCGGTAGGCGCGCGGCGAACCCTTCCACGCGTGGGCCAGCGTGCGGCCGTCGCGCCCGGTGATCGCCGACGCGATGGGCGGCTCGGTGGGGGTGAACCCGGTCGCGAAGACGACCGTGTCGACCTCGTGCTCGCGACCCTGGTCGTCGACGGCACCGCGTGCGGTGAGGCGGGTGATCGCGCCGGTGACGGTCGCGTTGTCGCGCTGGAGGGCGGGGAACCACTTGTTGGTCAACAACATCCGCTTGCAGCCGATGGTGTAGTCGGGGGTGAGCCGACGGCGTAGCGCACGGTCGCGGACCTGGACACGCAGCTGGGCCAGCGCGATGGTCTTCGCGATCGGCAGCAGCTTGGGATTGCGGGCCATCATGAGGACGTAGGCCTCGCGATAGGTCCACACCATCCGCCGGACCAGTCGGTGGATACCGGGAACCCGACGATAGAGCGCGCGTTCGAGGGTGCCGATGTTGCGGTCCAGACGCGGGACGACCCAGGCGGGGGTGCGCTGGAAGACCGTGAGATGCCCGACCTCGTCCACGATCTCGGGCACGATCTGGATCGCCGACGCGCCGGTGCCGACGATCGCGACGCGTCGACCGCGCAGGTCGTGGGAATGATCCCAGTCGGCGGAGTGGAACATCGTGCCGGTGAACTCGTCGGCGCCGGGGACGGTCGGCAGGCCGGGTTCGGACAGGGCGCCGGGCGCGGCGACCAGGTAGCGGCACCGGATCTCACCGTCGGTCGTGTCGACGACCCACTCCTGCGTGCCACCGTCCCAGCGCGCCGACGTCAGCGCGCAGTTGTATCGGATCTGATCGGCGAAATCGACTGCGACCGAGCGTAGATACCGATGGATCTCGTCGCGACGCCCGTAGGTGTGCGACCACTCCGGGTTCGGCGCGAACGACAACGAGTACAAGGACGTCGGGACGTCGCAGGCCGCGCCCGGGTAGTCGTTCTCGCGCCAGACACCACCCGCGCCGTCGCCGCGCTCGATCGCCAGGGTCTGCAGCTGCGGATGGTCCTTTCGCAGACGATGCAGGGCGGCGAGGCCGCCGAATCCGACACCGACGACGAGGACGTCGACGCGCCGGGGCAGCGTGTCCTGCTGCGCGAGGGTCGGACTGGGTTCAGTCATGAGACAGGAGTTCCTTCCATACGGGCAGGAGTCGGTCGAGCAGCGCGCGGTCGGCGTCGGGCGAGCGCAGGATGCGCGACACCGCGAGTCCGCGTGCGAGTTCGATGGAGAGTTCGAGTTCCGCGGCGGTGTACCGGTCGCCGAACAACTCGGCACAACCGACGGCGAGGGCGTCGGAGACCTGTTGTTCGAGCGAAATGATCGCGGTTCGTAGCCCGACGTCGCAGCGGGCGGCGACCCACAACTCGAGAGCGGCGTCGAACAGCGGACCGCTGAACGCCTCGACGAGGATCTCGAGTCCCTCGTCGCCCGTGCGGGGCCGCGACAGGATCTCTGCCAGCCGGCGTTCGACGAGGTGCCCGACCGCGGCGACCACCAGTGATTCCCGGGTGGGGAAGTGATGCAGGAGCGCCCCGCGGGAGATGCCGGCGCGGCGGTTCACCTCCTGCGTGGTGGTGGCTGCGTAGCCGACGTCGACGAGGGCGTCGACGGTCGCGTCGAGGATGAGCGCACGGGTGGTCGCGGTGCGTTCGGCCTGCGTACGACGACGTGGGGCTCGGGTGGGCTCGGTCACGTCAGCGACGATAGCACAAACAGTCCGGACTGCTTGTAAGTTTCGGAAGAGTTTTCCACCGGTACGTTGGACCTCATGCGATTCGGACTCTTCATTCCCCAGGGCTGGCGTCTCGATCTCGTGGGTGTGGAACCCGCGGACCAGTGGGGGGGATGTCGTCGGTCGCCGACCGCGCCGAGTCGGGCGGCTGGGACTCGATCTGGGTGTACGACCACTTCCACACCGTCCCGCTGCCCACCGACGAGGCCACGCATGAGGCGTGGACTCTCGTGGCCGCCCTGGCCGCCACCACGAGTCGGGTCGAGATCGGCCAGATGTGCACCGCGATGGGTTATCGCAACCCGATGTACCTCGCGAAGGTCGCCGCCACCGCGGACCTGATCTCCGGCGGTCGCGTGCAGATGGGCATCGGTGGCGGCTGGTACGAACACGAATGGCGTGCATACGGTTACGGATTCCCGTCGGCGGGTGAGCGGCTGGCGCGGCTCGACGAGGGCGTGCAGATCATGAAGCAGGCCTGGGAGACCGGACGGGCGACGCTCGACGGCAAGCACTACAACGTCGACGACGCCATCTGCGCCCCGCAGCCCACGGCCGGGCGGCTGCCACTATGGATCGCCGGCGGCGGGGAGAAGAAGACGCTGCGTATCGCGGCCAAGTACGCCGACTACACCAACTTCGACGGCACGCCGGACGGGTTCGCGCACAAATCGTCCGTCCTGCAACAACATTGCGCCGACCTCGGACGCGACTTCGCGTCGATCACCCGCTCGGCCAATTACAACGTGATGCTCGGCGAGACCGAGGCCGACGTGGAGCGCAAGCTCACCGACCTCGAAGCCCGGCTGAGCAAGATCGTCGGGCCCGACGCTGCCTCCGGCAGTTTGGGCGCGTTCCGGGGGATGCCCGCGGTTGGGACGCCTGAACAGGTCGCCGAGAACCTTCGCGGGCTCGCCGACGCCGGGATGTCCTACGGGATCTGCTACTTCCCGAACATCGCCGTCGACCGCGAGGACCTCGAGATGTTCGAGCAGCGGGTGATCCCGGCGCTGCGCTGAGCCGCATTGCCCCGCCCGCTGGCCGAGCCTCCTTCCGCTGGCCGAGCTTGTCGAGGTCACCAAGTGGCTTCGACTCGGCGCCTCGCTGCGCTCGGTGCCGGCTCAACCAGCGGGGGTGGTCGCCAAGTGGCTTCGACTCGGCGCCTCGACCTCGACGCGCTCCTTCGTCGCTTGCTCGGCCCGGCGGCTGCGCTCGGTGCCGGCTCAACCAGCGGGGGTGGTCGCCAGGTGGCTTCGACTCGGCGCCTCGCTGCGCTCGGTGCCGGCTCAACCAGCGGGGGTGGTCGCCAGGTGGCTTCGACTCGGCGCCTCGACCTCGACGCGCTCCTTCGTCGCTTGCTCGGCCCGGCGGCTCCGCTCGGTGCCGGCTCAACCAGCGGGTGTCGGGGCCGGCTCAACCAGGGGGGGCCGGCTCAACCAGCGGGGGTGGAGTCACAACCGGCGCAACCGCTCGGCGGCTTCGGCGATCACCTCGTCGCGTTTGGCGAAGGCGAACCGGAGCATGTGGTGCCAGGGTTCGCGGTCGTCGGTGAACACACAGACCGGCACCGCGGCCACGCCGATGCGTTCGGGCAGCGTTCGGCAGAACTCGATGCCGTCGTCGACGCCGAGGGGACGAGGGTCGGCACAGACGAAATAGGTTGCCTCGCTACGGTGTACGACGAAACCGGCGTCGGACAGCGCGGTCGAGATCAGGTCGCGTTTGGCCTGCAGCCCCCGCGCCGACTCGCGGACCCAGTCCAACTCGTGCTCCAGCGCGTGTGCCACCGCGGGTTGGAACGGCCCGGAGCCGACATAGGACATGTATTGCTTCGCCGTCCGCGCCGCGCCGACGAGCTCGGGCGGACCGCTCACCCAGCCGACCTTCCAGCCGGTGCAGTTGAAGGTCTTGCCGGAGCTGGAGATACGCAGCGTGCGTTCCCGCATACCCGGTAGCGCCGCGAGCGGGGTGTGCGTCCGTCCGTCGAAGACGAGGTATTCGTAGACCTCGTCGGTGACGGCGATGACGTCGTGCTCGACGCACAGCCGTGCGATCTCGGCGAGGTCGTCGGTCGACAGCACGGTCCCCGTCGGATTGTGCGGGCTGTTCACCACCACCATCGACGTCTTCGGCCCGAAGGCCGCGGCGAGCCGCTCGCGATCAAGACGGAAGCCGTCGCCGTCGGGGACCAGCGGCACGACGCGCCGCACGCCCCCGGCCATCGCGACAGCGGCGGCGTAGGCGTCGTAGTAGGGCTCGATCATGATGACCTCGTCACCCGGCTCCACCAGACCGACGACGGCACCGGCGATCGCCTCGGTCGCGCCGACCGTGATCAACACCTCGCGGTCGGGGTCGTAGTCCAGGCCGTACCGGTCACGCTGCTGCCGCGCGACCGCGTGCCGCAACTCCGGCACACCGATACCCGGCGGGTACTGATTGCGACCGTCACTGATGGCTTCGCGCGCGGCATCGAGCATCGATGCCGGCCCGTCGGTGTCGGGAAAGCCCTGTCCGAGGTTCACGGCGTCGTGCTCGACGGCCAGCGCCGACATCTCGGCGAAGATCGTCGTGGTGAACGGACGCAGGCGGTCGACTGTCCGGTTCGCGGATGACATGTTCCCACAGTGGCACAGGTCCTCTCTTCAACGGTCGCGGTGGGCGCTGCGGGGGTGACAGACTGACCCCAGTCGCCGACACGGGTGAGGAGGAGCGATGCCGCGCAATCCCGGCGAGCACTTCGCCGGCTACACCATCATCCGACTCGTCGGCCGGGGTGGCATGGGCGAGATCTACCTCGCGCGGCATCCCCACCTGCCGCGGAACGAGGCACTGAAGGTGTTGCCCGCCGATCTCAGTCGCGACCCGATGTACCGGCAGCGGTTCGTCAAAGAGGCCGAGCACGCGTCGAGCGTCGTCCACCCGTCGATCGTGACGATCTTCAATTCCGGTGAGTACGACGGCCACCTGTGGATCGCGATGGAGTACATCGACGGCATCGATGCGCTGAAGCTGCTTCGGCAGAACCCGCGGGGACTCGACACCGCGACGGTGATCGCGATCGTGCGCGCGGTGGGCGCCGCGCTCGACCGGGCCCACGCGACGGGGCTGCTTCATCGCGACGTCAAGCCGGCCAACATCCTGCTGCAGGGCGCGGGTGGTCCGGAGCCGCGCGTGTTGCTCGCGGACTTCGGGATCGCCAAGTCGGAGCAGGACGTCAGTCATCTCACCTGGACCAACGTCTTCCTCGGCACCGTCGCGTATGCCTCACCCGAACAGTTGCTCGGCGATCCGGTCGACGGTCGCGCCGACCAGTACGCGCTCGCGGCCACCGTCTTCGAACTGCTCACCGGGCGGCCGCCGTTCCAGGGTGCCGGCACCGCCTCGATCATCGCCGGCCACCTGCAGGCGATGCCGCCGCGACCGTCCACCCTGCGTCCGGGTATTTCGGGCGATGTCGACGCGGTGTTCGGTCGCGCCCTCGCGAAAGAGCCGGACCGCCGGTACGGGTCGTGCCGCGACTTCGCCGTCGACCTCGAACGCGCGCTCACCGTTCCTCAGCTGTCCAAGGAGCCGACGGTGCGCGCGCCGTCGCCCGTGCCGCCGGTTCCGGCGGCCCCGCCCGTTCCGGTGAACCCCGTGTCCTATTCCCAAGGGCCGCAGCAGTATTCGCCGTATCAGTCGCAGCCGGGGACCTACCCCGGCGGGTTCCCCTCGCAGGGTGGCTACGCGCCACCACCGAAGAAGCGGTCCGGGCTGCTGATCGCACTGGGGTCGCTCGCGGCCGTCCTCGTGCTCGCGATCGCGGCCGGGGTCGTCTACGTCGCGACGCAGGTGTCGAGCGCCCCGACCGCGAGCGACACCTCCACATCGCGGTCCACCACGGCCGCTGGGCCGCAGACCCCGACCTCCGGTGCCGGCACGTCTGCTCCCCGCACCACCGACTCCTCGACGTCGGCGGTCAACGGACCGGGGGACGTGCAGGTCGGCGAGTGCATCGGCATCGCGACCGACTCCGGGTCGGCGACGAGCGTGAACGCGTCGAAGGTCGACTGCGACTCGGCCGGTCTCAACTTCTACACCGCGTCGAAGATCGCCGCGTCGTCGTCGTGTGCGAGCCCGCAGAACTCGACGCTCACCTTCCCGGGTAGCTCCGACAAGGTCTGTCTCACACCGAATTTCTACGAGGATCTGTGCTATCTGGTGCCGCTGTCGGGCGGCTCCCTCGCCGACTACCGGGAAGCCTCCTGTACGAGCGCCGCAACGGCGCAGACCGTCCTCGCCCGTGTCACGACGCGGTCGGATGCGTCGGTGACTTGCGCGGGCGAGGAGACGACATGGGTCTTCTACGAGCCGGAGTCGATCGGGTACTGCCTCGTAGAGATCTGACCCTTCGTGACGCGCCCTCCGCAAGCTCCGGGCGCTCCTCAGGGAGCAGGGGGCAGGTCGTTCTTCCGGATCAGGGAGCGGAAGGTGAGGCTCCTCCGGAAGCACGGGGTCAAGTAGCACTTCAGGTGCTACCCTGCAGGAATGAGGACGATCGGTATCCGCGAGCTCAGGCAGCACGCCTCGCAGTATCTGGCGCAAGTCGAGGCCGGGGAAGAGTTGGCCATCACCAACCGAGGCCGCACGGTTGCGCGGTTGGTCCCGGTGTCTGCGGGGGAAAGAAGTAGAGACGCGCTCATCGAGGCCGGGATACTCGTGCCGGCCCGCCGTGCGGGCGGCATAACCGGGCTGCACCCCGAGACGTTGCCGACGCGCGCGCTCACTGAAGTCCTCGACCAGGTTCGCGAGGATCGTTGATCTATCTCGACACCTCAGCGATGGTGAAACTCGTGGTGCGCGAGGCCGAGACCGCACCGCTGATCGAGTGGTTCGCGCTGCGTCCAGGGGTCCCGACGGTGACGAGTGCGCTGGGACGAGTCGAATTGATGCGCACCGCGTTGCGTGATGGCAGCCCGGGCCTTCATGAGCGAGCGCGTGATCTCCTCGATGCTCTGGACGTGATCCCGCTGAGCGCCGCCGTCATCGACATCGCCGAATCGATCGGCCCGTCCTCGCTGCGCTCGCTCGACGCCTTGCACTTGGCCTCGGCAACCGTGATCCGCGCCGAGATGACCGCGTTCGTCGCCTACGACCAGCGACTCACGGCGGGTGCGTCTGCGCTCGGTTATCCGGTGGTCGCTCCAGGCGCCGAGTTGTGACTCAGCCGGCTGAACCCTCACCGATCGTCGGGCCGAGGAGGTCGTCGGCGTCGGTGATGCGGTAGGCGTATCCCTGCTCGGCGAGGAACCGTTGGCGGTGCGCGGCGTAGTCGGCGTCGAGGGTGTCGCGCGACACCACCGAGTAGAAATGCGCCTGTCCGCCATCGCGTTTCGGGCGCAACAGCCGGCCGAGGCGCTGGGCCTCCTCCTGGCGTGACCCGAACGTCCCCGACACCTGCACCGCGACCGACGCCTCGGGGAGGTCGATGGAGAAGTTCGCCACCTTGGACACGACAAGGGTCTGCAACTCGCCGGAGCGGAACCGGTCGAACAGGACCTCGCGTTCCTTGTTCTTCGTCGAGCCCTGGATCACCGGGGCGTCGAGTTCGCGGCCCAGTTCCTCGAGCTGATCGATGTAGGCGCCGATGATCAGGGTCTGCTGACCCCGGTGCTTGTCGAGGATCGCCTTGACCACGTTGACCTTGGTGTGGGCCGTCGAGCAGAGCTTGTACTTCTCCTCGGGTTCGGCGACCGCGTACTGCAGGCGTTCCTCGTCGGTCAGGGTCACCCGGACCTCGACGCAGTCGGCCGGGGCGATCCAGCCCTGTGCCTCGATGTCCTTCCACGGGGCGTCGTAGCGCTTGGGTCCGATCAGGCTGAAGACGTCGCCCTCGCGGCCGTCCTCGCGGACCAGGGTCGCGGTGAGGCCGAGTCGACGACGCGATTGCAGGTCGGCGGTCATCCGGAAGACGGGTGCGGGGAGGAGATGGACCTCGTCGTAGATGATCAGACCCCAGTCGCGGGAGTCGAACAGGTCGAGATTCTTGTACTCGCCCTTCGACTTCCGCGTCATCACCTGGTAGGTGGCGATGGTGACGGGACGGATCTCTTTGCGCTCGCCCGAGTACTCGCCGATCTCTTCCTCGGTGAGCGTCGTGCGTGCGATGAGTTCACGTTTCCACTGGCGGCCGGCGACCGTGTTGGTCACCAGGATCAGCGTCGTCGCGCCGGCCTTGGCCATCGCCGCCGCGCCGACCATCGTCTTGCCGGCACCGCAGGGGAGCACCACCACGCCCGAGCCGCCGGCCCAGAACGAGTCGGCTGCCATCTCCTGGTAGTCACGCAGCTGCCAGTCGTCCTGGGCGAGGTCGATGGCGTGGGCCTCGCCGTCGACGTATCCGGCGAGGTCCTCGGCCGGCCAGCCGACCTTCAGCAGCACCTGCTTGAGGCGACCCCGCTCGGACGGGTGGACGATGACCGTGTCGTCGTCGATGCGGGCACCCAGCATCGGGGCGACCTTCTTGTTGCGCATCACCTCGATGAGGACGGCCTGGTCGAGGCTGACGAGGGTCAGCCCGTGGGCGGGATGCTTGACCAGTTGCAGCCGACCGAACCGGCCCATGGTGTCCACGACGTCCATCAGCAGCGGCTGGGGCACCGCGTAGCGCGAGTATGTCACGAGTGCGTCGACGACCTGTTCGGCGTCGTGACCTGCGGCGCGGGCGTTCCACAGTGCGAGGGGGGTGACCCGGTAGGTGTGGACGTGCTCGGGGGCGCGTTCGAGTTCGGCGAAGGGTGCGATCGCCGCGCGCGCCGCCGCGGCGTCGGGGTGATCCACCTCGAGCAGCAGCGTCTTGTCGGATTGCACGATCAGGGGTCCATCGGTCACCCGCTCCATTGTCCAGATCGCACCGACGATTGTCAGCGTCGGGCCTGCGCTGTGACGAGAGTGACCCCGGCGAAGTCAGAAGACGGGGATGCCGAGCTTGCGGCGGACCCGCAGGTCGATGATGTTGAGCCGGAAGATTCCGCGCAGTACGGGTGCCACCAGTGGGTCGACGCGGCGGAAGCCGGCGAGCGCCCGCTGATAGCGGCGTTCGTCGCGTTCGGTCCACCGCCACCGCATCATCGTGCGGAACTCCGGCGGCAGCCCGGCCTTGATCGCGTAGGCGAGCGACGGCCCGATCGTGGCGTGGAGCAGCGTGCCGAGCTTTCCGACGCGGTACTCCAGGAAGGACAGGTCGGCGAGGCTGCGGAGCTCGTCGCGCACCGGGTCGTCGATGCGCAGTGAGGACAGTTCGGCGTTCCAGTAGACGAGCAGTTCGTCGTAGGTCGCCGGCCACTTGTCCCGGGGAACGTTGAGTGCGGTGCCCAGCGGGTGCGCCTCGGTGAGCACCATCTGCTTCTCCTCGGCGCTCAGCGGACCATAGAGCAGTTCGTACTGGTCGATGAAGTACTTGAGCAGACACACCGCGACCCACAGCTGCAGACGCGAGTCGTTCCCGCTGTAGCGGACGGGACTCGACTGGGTGGAGTACACCTGGTCGTGGATGCGGCCGACGGCCTCGTGGATGTAGGCCTTGTCGTCGTCGGAGCCCATCAGTGCGACGGCGAGGAATGTGCCGGTGGTGCGCCCCCGTTTGATGGGTCGCTTGATCGCATTGCCCGACGGCACACGGCTCTCGTGGACGCCGTACCCGACCTTCGGATTGGCGAGCTGCATGATCACGTTGGTGCCGGCGAGAGAAGGCCCGATGGCGGTGACCAGATCGACCGGCCGCTTCACCCGGCGACGCTTCGGCGCGGGTTTCATCCGCGCGACGAGGTCGTGCTGGTAGGTGTCGGCGACGAGGCCGAGATGTTCGCGAGCGGGGAGTTTCGGTGCCGCGGTCATACCCGAGGCTACCAAGGATGAGACGTCTTTCACAGGATGTCTCTACCCGCTGGACTCAGGCGTCGAGCAGCTCGACGCTGGTGAGGCGGTGCAGCGAGAACCGTTGCTCGTCATTACTGCCCTCCTCGACGGCCACGAGCTGGCCGGCGCCGAGGATCTTCGGGGTCACCACATGCCGGCTCGCCGATCCCTGTGCGTCGACGTATCCCACGCGCAGCCTGCGGTTGGCGCGCAGTGCGAGCTGGATGAGCGCGGTGGCGGATTCGCCTCCGCCGCTCGCCCGCACCGGGGTCGTCGTGACGGCGCCGCGCACCGGGGTCGCCGCCGCCGCCCGGTCGGTCGAGCGGATGCGGGTCACCACCGACCGCAGCTGTGCCTCCGACGGCGCGTTCCGGCGTGGCTGGGCCTGCCGACGTGCCCGTGACACCGAAACCCGGCTGCCGCGTTCGCGGAGGTCGACCAGGGCTCCGGACGAATCTTCGCCCGCCGGAGCGAATCCCGCCGCCCGCAGCTGATCGATCACGTCGCGGACCTCCGACGGCGACACCGCGACCGTGGGGGCCAGCGCGCGAAGCGCGAGCGGTTCGGCGGCTGCGCTGCGCAGCACGGCGGCGAGCACCGTCGGGTCCTCGCAGCGGATGAACGCCGACGCGACGCCCACGCGCAACTGGCCGTGGCGTCGTGCGACGTCGTCGATGAGATACGTGAGTGACTGTGGCACCGGGGTTCTCGAGTGTTTCGTGAACATCGAGAGCAGTTCGTTGCTGCTGCGGCCCGCGTCGAGCGCTCGGCGCACGCTCTCGGGTGAGACCCGATAGACCGATGCCGCACCGCCCGATTCCAGATCGGCGACGAGCTCCACCTGTTCGGCGAGTTCGGGCGTCATCGGGCCGGGGACGGTCAGCGTCAGGTCGGCCTGGGTCAGGAAGTGGTCCACCGGTTCGGGCAGGGCTTTGCGCATCGCGGCGAGCACCGCCGCGTCGACGTCGGCGGGGTCGGAGTCCGGTGACTCCTCGATGGTGTACGCACGACCGACGGTGGTCAGAGCGTCGTGCGCGACCAGGCCCAATTCCCGTGCCTCACGCAGGGTCTCGGCGACGACGCGGTGGCTGAAGCGCCGGATCTGACGGGGGCGGTGCCAGTGCAGGTTCGCGAGGAGGGTGTCGGCGGGGACGCCCACCGCGGGGTCGGCGTGGGCGAGGGTGGACAGGATGAGCTGACGCTGCACCGGGGCGTACGCGTCGTGGAGGTCCGAGCCCAGCGTCGGCAGCGCGTTGCCGTCGCGATCGGGTTCGCCGACCTGCCAGGCGCGGCGCGGCATGTGCATCCAGGCGTCGGCCAGCGCGAGCCACTGGCGTTCGCGCGGTTGGTGCAACCAGGTGTCGGCGGTGGAGGTGGGCGCGAAGGACTGCTCGCCGGAATCGTTGGGCGGCGGGGGATCCGGGAAGCCCGCGTCGATGAGCCGGAGATAGGCGGCGAGTTCGACGAGGAACGCGACCCGCTGTGTCTCGAGACCGGTCAGCTTCGCCAGACGACGGAGCTCGCGGACGCCGAGCGCGCCGGAGCGGAGCACCGCCGCCGGCGTCGCGCCGAGGACCGCGATCAGCTGGGTGAGGTGACGGATGAGTTCGAGTGCCTCGCCGCCGGCTGCGGCGTCGACCGCCTTGGCCCCGAAACGTGGCTTCGCGCCGGGTTCGTGGAGCGGTGGCGGCTCCAACACGTCTGTGCGCCAAGCAGGTTCCTCGCGGAGCACGGCGCCCACCATCGGCGGTAGCTCGACGGTCTGATCGTCGATGCGCGCGAGGAGGCCCGACGAGATCAGTCGGGCGACCGGGGAGGAC
>NZ_JAMBDT010000067.1:0-27162 GCF_025143765.1 Gordonia sp. p3-SID1431 | reverse complement strand
TCGAACTCCGCGACACCCTCATCTCACTGCCGTCACCACCCGACGACGGCAGTGGCCGTGCTCTGCACGAACGACTCGACGAACTACGGATGCTGCGCAACGTGCTCGATCACCAGATCGCCGTGCATACAGCACTTTTCGATGCCACGGGTGCCGCGGTACGGGCGGGGTCGACGACGCGAAACGTGTTGATCGAGATGGGCATGCCACCCGCG
The DNA here is from genome assembly GCF_025143765.1 of Gordonia sp. p3-SID1431. Taxonomy (NCBI): domain Bacteria; kingdom Bacillati; phylum Actinomycetota; class Actinomycetes; order Mycobacteriales; family Gordoniaceae; genus Gordonia; species Gordonia sp. p3-SID1431. Next base: position 26,947 of record NZ_JAMBDT010000067.1, on the reverse strand, counting down.
GCCGCGCACCGTCATGTGCGTATCGCCGGCGGGTTGGGGTTGGTGCCGAAGGTTGCCGACTGCGCTGCCGAGGGCTATCTGTCTGCTGAGTGTGTCGACGCGGTGATCCGTGGGATCACTCTGGTGGACAAGCGTTCGGCGTCAGCGTTGTCCGACGACGACCGGTCAACGTTCGAGAGCGAGTTGCTCGCGCAGGCGTTCTCCGGTGCCACCCCTGCCCAGATCGACGACCACGCCCGCGGGATCGCCATTCGGGTCGCCGACACCGACCCCGCCGCCTTGCCGGCGGCCGATGATGCGTCGCTGAACACCGTGCACACCCACATCACCGAGGAGGGTCGGGTCGCGATCACCGCAGATGTGACCGCGGTGATCGGGGAGAAGTTCGTGTCGATGATCGACGAACGGTCCTGTCCGCGTCCCGAACCCGACGGCGCTGCCGACCGTCGAGGCGTGGCCGAGCGCCGTGCAGATGCACTGGAACTGTTGTTGGATCAAGCTGCGATCGGCGCGGCGATGACCACCGCCGGAGCACCACGCACCCAACTGCTGGTGACCATTCCTGCCGATGGGGTTGGTCCGGCCCGGCTGCCGTGGATGGGTGCGGTGTCAGAGTCGACGGCGCGGCGGCTGTCGTGTGATGGTGGGGTGGCCGAGATCGTCCTTGACAACGAAGGGGTGCCGTTGCGGATGGGCACTACGAAACGTCTGTTCCCGCACCATCTGCGGCAGGCGATCGTCGTGCGCGATCAGTGTTGCGTGAAATGCGGTGCCCCCGCAGCACATACCCAAGTGCACCACCTCGTCCACTGGGCCGATGGCGGTCCGACCGATCTGGACAACGGGTGCCTGTTGTGCCAGCGCTGTCACACCCAGGTCCATCACCATGGCTGGCAGGTGGTGATGGGTCCCGACCGGCACCCCTGGCTGATTCCGCCCGCCGACATCGACCCGAAACGCCTACCTCGACCCGCCTACAACCGGCGCACCATGCGACTCGACGAAGCCCTCGTCTAGACAGTCCACGCGAACACTCCACAGACCCTCCGGCGTCGACCCCGGCGCCACACGATCCTTGACAACTCCACAGTGTGAAACCTCCTTCTGCTCAACGGGATGCTGTAACGAGCAATGGCGTATACCCGACGCTCCATGGGAGCAGTGGGCCCGGGCCTCCGCAAGCTCAGGGCGCTCCTCAGGAGCGGGGAGACGTCCCGCCGCAAGCTTCGGGCGCTAGGCGGCGGGGGTGTCTCGCTCGCAACCTCAATAGAGTTCGCGACGCAAACCGGACACTGGTGCCTACCTTGGATCACATGACACCCACACGCGTCTCCGGTCCGATCACCTGGCTTGCCGTGTTCCTGGCGGTCGCGCAGGTGGTCGCGCCCGTGGTCCCGTTCTCCGGCTTCGGCGCCTCGCCCAACGAATCGACCACAGATCTGTTGATCACCCCGGCGGGCTACACGTTCTCGATCTGGAGTCTCATCTACCTGCTGTCGATCGTCTTCGCCATTGCCGTGGTGTGGAAAGGTGCCACCGGGACCGACGACCCGCGGCGTCTGCTCATCGACCTCGAAGTCGCGTTCGCCGGCGCTGCGCTGTGGATTCTGGTGTCGGCCGCGGAGTGGACGTGGGTGACACCGATCGTGCTGACGGTCATGACGGTGGTCCTGCTCGACGCCGCCCGCATCGCCGCGAGACCGGCCGACGACGCGGCGCCCCGGTGGCTCATCGTCCTGACCCGCATCCTCGTCGGTGTCTATGCGGCCTGGGCCACCGCGGCGGTCTTCCAGAACTGGGCTGCGGCGATCGGTGCCGACCTCGCCGACCCTCGGTCCCTGGGATGGCAGCTGACCATCCTGCTCGCATGCGCCCTGCTCGGCCTCGCCGTGACCGCCGCCGTCGGGTCGGTGCTCGTCGCGTACCCGCTCACGCTGATCTGGGCGCTCGTCGGGATCATCGTGGCCGCCGAGGCCTCGACGACGGCGGTCGTCGGCGTCGCGATCGGGACGATCGTCGCGCTGGTCGTGACCACCGCGGCAGTGACGATACTGCGGCGTCGGGCGGGTGTGCCCGCTCCTGCTGCGGCACGATAGCCGGGACCCATACTCGAGAGGCGGACCATGACCACCACTGTTGTCGCCGGGAACCCGAAGCCCGGTTCGCGCACGCTCGACGCCGCCCGGCAGTTGGCGCGGGCACTGACCGGGACCGATCCCGACCACGTCGTCGACGTGATCGAACTCGGGCCGGGTCTGCTCGGATGGGGTGACGCCGCGGTCCAGGCCGCGGTCGACGTAGTCGCCTCGTCGGATCTCGTCGTGGTGGCGAGCCCGACTTTCAAGGCGACCTATACCGGCATCCTCAAACTGTTCCTCGACCAGTTCGCCACGGCCGAGGGCCTGCGCGATGTCGTCGCCGTCCCGCTGATGCTCGGGGCGGGCCCCGCGCACGCGATGGCGCCCGATCTGCTGCTCAAACCGGTCCTGGTGGAGCTCGGAGCGGTGTGCCCGGCACCCGGTCTGTACCTGATCGACTCGACCTACACCACCGATTCACGGATCGCCGACTACACCGACCGCTGGTCGTCGACGCTCCTCGGGTCCTGACCCCCCGACCGTGGCGATGTCGCGCCGTCACAGTGCGCCTCAGGACGCGCGGCCCAGCTTCACCTGTGCTTGCCGTAGGACCGCTGGGACCTTCGATGCCGCGAACAGGGTGCGGAACTGCCAACTGTCGTCGCGTGGCAGGATTCTCGAACGCTGGAGCGCATCGAGCGAGTCGTAGAGCGTCTCTCCCTCTTGGAGAAGGCCGTCCTTGTTGAAGTGATAGCGATCCACGGCGGGGCACTGGAGGAACCGGCCGTTGCCGTGGACGACCGCCGCCGTGTCGTCGTAGGGGTAAAGGCGTAGCGATCCGTCGAAATGTCCACTCCCCATGTACCGGATCATGGTGCGGACGGTTCCCTCCGGTGTGACGTCGACGTACACCTGGTCGGGAATCGGGTCATAGCGCCAGTCGGGGATCGCATCGAAGAATGCGAAGTTGTACGTGACGAAGTCGTCGATGCCGACGATCGTCCGGCCGAACGTCGTCACATCGGTGTATGTCATGTCGGCCGCGTACAGTTCGTCGTTCAGACTCATGTCGCGGACGAGGAAACTCCACCAGTATTTCTTGGCCCACGTCATCAGCCACGAGAAGTCGCGACCGAAGGCCCTGCTGTACAGATCAAGTTTTGCTTCCCACATCGTGAACCACTCGCGAGTCGTGGCCTGGAGTTCCTCTTCCGAGAAAACACGAACCCGTTCGCCACGGTTCGAATCGAGGTACTCGGGTGCGGGTCGTGCGAGGCGGGGTTTCCGCAACGCCTCCTGGAACATCTCTTCGCTGAAAGTCATCTTCGGTCCTTTCGATTGTGCCGCGGTGGCGGCGATGATCGGCGTGTAGCGGCGCTGGTGGTGAGGTTGTCGAGCTCGTCGCCGTTGTGCGAGAGCCCAACTCGGCGTTCGGTGTCCTCGAGTCGAACGGTGGAGAGGTGGACTCGCAGGCCCGGTGAAGGCGGCGCGTCGAATCTCGAACCAACGTGAATCATATGATTCCTCTTGCGTTGAGTACTGTCAAGGACGATGGTCGAAAGTGTGGAGAGGGGTCGGACGGTGGGTGATTCGTCGCAGAAGCGGTGGCGAGGTCAGACGCTCCAGGATCGTTCCCTGAAGCGGCGCGACCAACTCTTGGACGTCGGTGAGAGGTTGCTCGGAACCTCTGGTGCCGGTGCGGTGACGATGCGGGCGGTCGTGCGAGAGGCGGGCCTCAGTCCACGCTACTTCTACGAGACCTTCTCCGGCCGAGACGATTTCCTTGTGTCGATATACGACAGGGTCGAATCTCGAGTCCTCGAGCGGGTGGCCGCGATCGAGACCGGCGGCGATTTCCGGGCGTCGGTCCACGCGGTGTGCCGCGCGTGCGGTGAGTTCTTCGAGGAGGATCCGCGCCGTGCTCGCATCCTGCTCCGTGAGCCGCTGAGCGACGATGTCTTGCGTGAACACAGTGCGAAACGATCGCGGCTGTTCGTCGAGACGACCATGGGCCTGTTGGGGGTCGACGACGAGCTCGTTCCGACTCCGGGGCGCTTACCGATCATCGCGACCGGCCTGTCGGGTGCACTTGTCGCGCTCTACCTCGACTTCGCCGACGGCCGGTTGGCTGTCGATCGCGACGAACTTGCGGACGCCGCGGTCGAGATCGTCTGTGCCCTGGCTGAATCGGCGGGACTGCGCGGCGCGGCGCCCGAATGAGTCGACGGGGTCAGTGCACGGAGATCGGGCTCCGCGCGTCGTCGTCCTTCTCGAGTAGGAAGAAGTGTGGGCGGTCCTCCGCACGCGACTGCATGGCGCCCAGCACCACGTTCGGCCCGGCTGACTTGAACAGGTCGATGACCGGTTGCTTGTCGTAGATCATGGCGGCGGTTTGCTCTCCGCGGTAGTCCATCATGCGCACGGACGCGGCTGGGCGGTCGGCGGGCGTGATCGGGACCGTGGCGTTCAGAACCCGACGCAGCAACCGGTCGACCCGCTGCGGGAGTTTCGGTGGTCGAAGGAACAGTGGGGTGGGTATCAATGCCGGGTTCAAGGGGTGAATTCGCCCGGACTGGGTCTGGATCAGGATCGGCAGGGCATTGCCCTCGCCGTCGAAGTGCTTGCCGTACCAGCCGATCCGCTCCAGGGACCCATCCAGCCTGTGCTTCGTGAGGATCTCGGTACCGCGCCACCGTCCCCGCAACTCGCCGGCCTCGACGGCGGGTAGCTCGTCGAAGACTTGTTGTACCGCAGAGTATTCGCCGAAGGTGCGACCGTCGGCGTGCCGGGTGAGCTGCGTCGACGCGAACGGGAACGATTGCGGCTCCGTGTGCGACGCAGTGAGTCGCAGAGCGTTGTCGAGGAGCTGGGAGGTCAACGGGTCGTCGCGACGATACAGATCATGCACCTTCGTGGTGAGCGATGCGCTGCTGCCGAGGCGTCGGAAAAGGGGTTGCACGGCAACGTACATCAGACGGAGAAGCGGATCGGCGATCGTCGGCACGCCGTTGCCGCGTCGGAACACCTCGGGGAGAACGGCCAGACACATCAGTTCGGACAGTCCCAGCACCAGGTCGACCGCGACGTGCCGCGGACGACGGCCGTTGCCGAGTGTCGTCAGCAGTCGGATGGCGCGCAACCGGTCCGCAGACCAACCCTGCTTGGTCCGGAACTGGTCTGCGACCGAGTCGTAGTAGTCGTCGAGCTGGTCCGGGCTGGTCGGGAAGGCGTCGCGGGGTACACCCATGAGAACAGCGATCTGGGCTCCCTCGGAAAGGTATTCGCACACCTCCTCTTTCGTGAGACGCCGAACGCGTCGCCCATCCTGGTAAGCGAAGTTCTCATACGCGAGCATTGCTGCGTGAACGATCGTGACCGCGGCGAAGAGCATGCTCGACTCGTCGGTGGCGGCATACTTCTCGCTGGTACCGGCAATCGTCCCGCGCATCGGTCGGTGGTAGTTGAACAGTTTGCGAGCGGCCAGGTCGGCCTGGCTCTTCGATCCGAAGAGGATCGGAGCGGGAACGCTGACCGTCCGCTGTACCCGCTCGAAGAAGGTGACCTGGGGTCCGTCGGGGACTCGGGCTGTGCGCGACGGGGCGCCGAACACGGGATCGTGCTCGGCGAGAACGTGCTGGAAGACGATGTGTGGGGATTCCAGTGCGTTGGTGATCTGGGCGATCATGACCTGCGTCGCAGGGTGTAGGAAGACTTTCCACGACCACGAATCGGGGCCGAAATAGCCTACGTCTCCGTCGGCGGACCGCTCCAGCAACTCTGATCGGTCGGGTTCCGACATGGCTGTACCTCGTCTCGACGTCTGACATCGCACGATACAGGAATCGGGTGATTCCTATGACTGTGGGATGGTGTCATCTGCATGGCGCCGTTGTCAACGGCAGCGTCAGTGGGACACGTCGAGGGGTGGGCGGACCGCATGAATCCCCGACTGCGCCGCTGACGCGATCATCCGCTCGGTGAGTTCGGAATCGGCCTGTGCGCGTCGCGGATCGGCCACGTCGCGGTCCCACATCGTGCGGCCACCCACCACGACCTCGCGTAGGTTGCGCAGTCCGCAACCGAGCACGTAGGTGGCGACGGGGTCCCAGATGGGGCCGAGGTGGGGGGACCGGGGATCGACGACGAGGAAGTCCGCGAACTTCCCGACCTCCAGCGAACCGACCTTGTCGGCCACGCCCATCGCCGACGCCGACCCGAGCGTGTGGAGGGCGAGCATGTCGACGGGGGTGAGAATCGCGGCGTCGCTGTGCTTTCCGCGCTGCAGGAACAGCCCGGTGCGCATGTTCTCGAACGGGTCCGACACGTCGGTGCACGACTGGTCGTCCACACCGACGCCGACGGTCACCGAATCCCGGAGCAGACGGGGGATGTCGGCGATGCCGGAACCGAGCCGACCGTTCGACATCGGCTGCCACACCACCGCCGACCCCGTGTCGCGCACACGCGCGACCATGTTCTCGGTGGGGTGCACGAAGTGTCCGAAGGCGAAGCCGGGGCCCAGAACGCCTGCGGCGTCGTACCAGTCGAACTTCGACTGCTGGATCTCGATCTGCTCGGCAGTCTCGACGAAGTGCGCCTGATTGGTGATCCCGTACCGGTCCATCAGTGCCCGTTCGCGTTCGGCGGTCGCTTGCGACGACGACCACTGCACCGAGCCGTAGACCGAACCACCCAGATCGAGGTCGCGGTCGACGGTCGCCAGGTGGCTCATCACCTCGTCGAAACCGGCGAACGCGGCGTCCTCGCCGAGTTGCTCGTCGTCGAGTCGCACACTGGTGACGAATCGGATCCCGGTGGCCGCCAGGCCGTCCACCTGGGCGGTGACGAACTCCGGAGAATGCACCCGAGCCGCCTTGAGGACGGACTCCTCGTAGTCGAAGAGTGCCAGGACGCGGGACTGGGTGAAGTTGTACACGGAGGTGATTCCCGAGGACAGGTGATCGAGCCCGCCGGCCAGCGTCATCCAGTACAGGTCCTGCGCTTCGGCGCCGAGCAGCATCGTGCTGTTCAGCGTGACCCATTCATAAAGTGGGCTGTTGGGCGCCACCCCGCGCATCCCGCCGGTGTAGATGTGACTGTGTGCCGAGACGAAACCGGGTGCGAGGAAGGCGCCGTCGAGATCGTGGCGGGGGAGCGGTGCGTCGGCCGGCGGTGAGCCCTCGCCCATCCCGGAGATCCGGCCGTCCTCGCCCACCGACAGCCATCCCCAGAACCAGGGCCTATCGCCGCTGACCGGCAGTACGAGGGCGTTGTGGTAAGTGCCGGTCATCCCGGTAGAACCTCCGAATTCCAATGATTTCCGTTGTCGGTGAACCGTACTCGCTGCGACGGCCCGTCCGGGTCGCCGCGCCAGAAGGTGATCTCCCGCAAGTCGACGGCGTACCCGGTCCAGGTGGGCGGTGCGGTCAGTCGCGGGTGGGCCGAGTCGTAGTCGGACCATCGCCGACGCCGCTCCTCGGGTGGCATTGCGGCGAGGTCGTCGTCGTTCAACCATGCCAGGAGTTGCAGGTACCGGGAACGGCGCGAGTAGGCCTCGGACAGTTCGTCGTCCGACGCTCGCCGGACGTCACCGTGCGCGACGACCTGCCGGCCGACGGCGGGCCAGGCGATCGCGATCGAGGCCCGGGGGTTGTCGGCGAGTTCGGCCACCTTGGCCGACCGGCTGTCGGTGTGGAAGTAGACCGCGGTGTCGTCGGCCTCGGTGATCAGCACGTGTCGGACCCGGGGATAACCGTCGGGGCCGCACGTCGCCAGTGCCATCAACGGCCGTGGCTCGTCCGACGGGGGAAGCCAGTTCCGCAGCAGCGTCATCGGGTGGACCGAGAGCTGATCCGCGCTCGCGCAATCGGTTCCGAATCCGGTACCGCTGGTGATCAACGCCCCACCCGGCCCGGGTCGAAGGTGGCGATCTCCGGCAGCGCGGCGACCAGGTCCTCGACGCGCTCGTCGAAAAGCTTCGCGCCGATCGAGGCGTCGGCTCCAGTGGGGTCGCCGATCACCCCCGACTCGGCGAAATCGGTGGACAGCCAACCGAATCGGACGGTGCCGGCGAAACCGACGTGCCCGGCGTCGGCGACCGCGTCCGCCACCGTCGCGACCGCCTTGTCCATGTGCACGAGATCCGGCCGGAGGTGCAGCATCATCGAGGTCTCCGCCCAGCCCGCGTGGATACCGAGTCCGCGCTCGGTGGGACCGGGGTGACCCGGGCCGGAGGAAAAGAAGGTCTGCAGGTCGAACCGTCGTCGGAGTTCGCGCGCGGCGACCTCGATCAGTGCGGAGTTGCCGCCGTGCGCGTTGAGGAACAGCACACGACGCGCCGGGGTCTGTGCGAGCGACGCCCCGATGTCGACGATCGTCTCGAACAGGGTGCTCGCCCGCAGCCAGATCGTGCCCGGGAGCCGCGAGTGCTCGTCGGATTTGGTGTAACCCAGCGCCGGCAGGAGCCAGACATCGTGCCCCGCGGCGGCACCGCGGTCCACGACGGCCTCGGCGACCGACTCCGCGACGATGAGATCGGTGGCCAACGGCAGGTGCGGGCCGTGCGGTTCGATTGCGCCCGTGGGTAGTACGAGAATCGAGTCCCGCGACAGGGTGGTGCCGATCTGTTCGGTGGTCAGCTCGGCATAACGCCGATGCGCGGCCGGGCGCGTCGTCCTGGTGGTCACCGTGTTCACATCCACCTTCCGGGATTGAGCAGACCCTTCGGGTCGGTCTGGTGCGCCAGCGCGCGGACGCGCTCGGCATCGAGATCGACGTACCACTGGTGCGGGGAGTGGACGCCGACCCCGAGATCCTCGAGTGCGGCGACGCCGTCGATGACCTGCTGCGGACTGCGGTAGATCCCGTTGAGCATCCCGAACATCATCTCGTGGCCGACCTCGAGATGCAGCATGCCGCCCTCGTACACCTTCTCCACCTCCTCGAGCCGGGTGACGAGTGCGTCCCCGCGTACCTCCATGTGGAACCACCTGTCCGGCTGCGACTTCTGCAACCACCACGTCGGGTGGTTGTAGGAGAGCGTCGACAGCTTGACCGTCTCGGCGATGCCCTCGCGGACCGCTTCGACGCGGCCGCCGGCGGCGACGACCAGGTCGGTGGTCTCCGCCAATGCCCGGGCGTCGATGATCCCGCGCACGCTGGCGCGACCGCGGACGAGCGCGGGGTCGTCGGGCAGCGCCCCCGTGATGACGGGGCCGTCCGCGGACAGCAGACGCGGCTTCGGTTCGACCGCCGCCAGTCGGAGCGCCGCGTCGAACGCCTCGCGTGTGGAGCCGAAACTCGCGTACACGCAGCGCCATTCCTGCAGCGGTTCCACCCGGACGGTGGCGCCGACGATGATGCCGGCGACCCCGTAGGTGTGCACGAACGGGGTTGCGTCGTCGCCCTCGAGATGGACCACCTCGGCCTCGCCGGTCGCATGGACGACATCCAGTGCGTCGACGAACCCCTGATGGTTGCGGCCGTGCACGATCGTGCCGGTACCAGCCGAACCTCCCGCCAGGAACCCGCCGAGCGTCGACTGGACGGTCGACGGGTACATCCACAGCTGGCTGCCGTGCGACCATGCGGTCTGTTCCAGGTTGATCATCCGCGCGCCCGCCTGGGCGGTGACCGAACGGTCGGTGACGTCCCCGATCGCGGTCAGCGACGTCATGTCGAGGACGAGTCCGCCGAAGCGCGGGATGACCTGGCCGTAGTTCCCGGTTCCCTTGCCGCGCGTGGTGATCGGTACGCCGCGGGCGACCGCCGCGCGGACGATGTGGGGCACCGCGTCGGCCGTGCGCGGGTAGCACACGAGATCGGGTCGGCCGAGATCCTGCGCCGACAGGATCGGACTCATCCCCGAGCCGTCGCGGGCCGCCCGTTCGAGCGCGCGGGGAAGTGAGCTGATGCCACGCGGGCCGACGATCGCGAGCAGGTCGTCGGCCAGCGCATCGACATCCTCGGGGCCGAAGTCGGGGCGTCCCTCGTCGGTGCCGACCGCGACCACCGGAGCGGTCATGACGGCAGGCCCACCGAGGTGTCGATGAAGCGGTTGGTCGCGATCGCCTCGGGCGTCAGGCCGTCGGCTGCGGGCGTGCCCTGCTCGGTGAAGATCGGCCCGGTCACCTCCATCACCCGGGCGACGCGCGCGGTGTCGAAGTTGCCGATCGTCGTGTCGGTGCCGTTGCTCACCAGGTTGAGGTCGGCCATCGTCTCCCGCGCGTAGTCGGCGTTCCGCTGGGAGTACACCCACCCCGTGTCGTACTGCTCGACGGCGTCGAGGATGACCGCGTCGGCCGCCTGCGGCGACGCCAGATAATCGACCGAACCGCGCTGCAACACCGGCACCAGCTGCTCGAGGCAGGCGGCGTTCTCCTCCAGTGCGTCCGAGCGAACCGCCACCGACGACTTGTAGGACGGGAAGCCGACGTCGTGGATCAGCTGGTACTTCACCGGCTTCTGCCAGCCCTCGACCTCTTCCTGGTAGACCTGCGGCTCGGAGCTGGCGAACCCCTGCTGGGCGGTCTTGCCGCCGTCGGAGACGAAGTTGGCCGGCGACCCGTCGTAGCTGCCGTCGACCTGCGCGGGGGAGAGGACGCCCGACCCGGTCAGGTAGTCCATGTAGGTGGCCCCCTCGAAGTACAGGACGCGCGCGTTCGCCGCCTTGAGGTCGGCGATCCCCTGGACCTGCGGGTAGGTGGCGGGATCCCACATGATCATCTGCGGACTGATGTCGAGCGGTGCCATGACCGCCGTCGTCGGGTTGTCCTTCGAGTTCTGGATGGCCTGATCGGTGTCGACGTAACCGAGGAGGATCTCCCGGTCGGAGTACATCTGCGAGGTCACCGACTGGAAGCCGATGGCGGGTCCGCCGGCCCGGATCTCGATGTCGACGCCGGTGTATTCGCCGCGGTCGAAGAGCGGACCGACGACGCGCTTGTTGCCGGCATTGATCGCGGGGTCGGGGCCGAGGAGTTGGTAGAGGTGGCCGTGTTCGGCCTCCGGGTTCCAGTCGGTCTGGATGACGACCTTGTCGGGACAGTTGGCGCTCAGGTCGACCGGACCGACCGCCCCCGTGTAACCGGAGGATTCGGTGCTCTCCCCGGAACTGCACGCGGCGGTGAAGGCGAGGGCGGCGGCGACGACGGCGACACCGGTGGTCTTGGACAGGCGACGCCAGACGGGTGTGTTCATGAGATGAGTTCCTTTTCGGGCTGAGAGATTCCGGAAGTTGGATGGAGGATCATGGGGTGTCGACGACAGGGACCCACCCGCTGGTTGAGCCGGCACCGAGCGCAGCGAGGAGCCGAAACCCCCGCTGGTTGAGCCGGCACCGAGCGAAGCGAGGAGCCGATACCCCCGCTGGTTGAGCCGGCACCGAGCGAAGCGAGGAGCCGAGTCGAAACCACCCGGCGAGAGAAGATCAGGTCAGCGCTGGTACCAGCGTCCGACGATGCGGTTGCCGAGCCAGCCGAAGAACCAGAAGACGGCCACGCCGAGAAGTGAGGCGAGCACGATCGAGGCGAACAGTTCCTCGGCTTGCAGTCGCGACCGGTAGTTGTCGATCAGGATGCCGATGCCGGGATTGCCCTGCTTGAAGAAGAAGTCGCCCACGATGGCGCCGACCACCGACAGGCCCGCCGAGATGCGGAGACCGGCGAAGATGGCCGGCATGGCGGCGGGGAACTCCAGCTTGCGCAGGATGGTGACGCGGCTCGGATGGTGCAGGGCGAAGAGATCCCGCATCTGCCGGTCGACCGATCGCAGGCCGAACAGGGTGTTGGAGACGATCGGGAACAGCGAGATCAGTACACACACGAAAACCCGTGCACTGAAGCCGAATCCGAACCAGAATCCGACCAGGGGGACGAGCGCCAGGATCGGGACGCACTGCAGGACCACGGCATACGGGAAGAGGGCGTTCTCCATCAGCCGCGACTGCGACATGATCACCGCCCACGCGATGCCGATGATCGCGGCGATCGCCAGGCCGGTCAACGCGACAGTCGCCGTGCGGCTCAGGGCCTCCCACATCGCCTGGGCGGAGTCGCCCAGCAGTCCGTCGGTGACGACCTGGTGCGGGGGCGGCATCAGGAACCGACGGCCGGGATCGAGCACCGCGTAGCTGACGAGGTACCACGCGCCGATGACCAGCGCCAGCACGACGAGCGGTGCGGCCACTCCGACCATCTTCGACCGGGAACGGCCCCGTCGACCCGTGCGCGCGGCCACGGCGAGCTCGGTGGTGGACCCAGGGTCGGGTGTACCGCCCTTGCCGGTTTTCGGGGTTCGCACGCCCGGGGCGGTCTCGGTGCCGGTGTCGGGGGCGCTCATGAATGTGCCTCTCGGAGTGCGCGGGAGATCCGGCCGGCGATCGCGCCGAACTCCGGCTCGAAACGCAGGTCGGGCGACCGCGGATAGTCGAAGGGGACCTCGATCTCGTCGACGATGGATCCCGGCCGTCCCGACATCACCAGGACACGCGTGGACAGGAACGCCGCCTCGGCGACCGAGTGGGTGATGAACAGGCCGGCAAAGCGTTTGACGGCGAACAGCTCGGTCAGGTCGGTACCGAGCCGTTCGCGGGTCAATTCGTCGAGTGCGGCGAACGGTTCGTCGAACAGGAACAGATCGGGATCGAGCGTCAGCGAGCGGGCCAGCGACACCCGCATCCGCATGCCGCCGGACAGCATGTGCGGCAGGTGCTTGTCGAACCCGGTCAGCCCGACCGTCTCCAGCGCGGCGCGGACGCGTTCGCGCCGTTCGGCTTTCGGTGCACCGTCGAGTTCACCGAGCAGTGCGACGTTGTCGGCCACGGTCCGCCACGGGAGCAGGGTGGCGTCCTGGAACACGTAACCGATCCGTTCGGCACCGCTCTGCAGGTAACCGTCGGTGATCGTCTCCAGGCCCGACGACAACCGCAGGAGGGTCGACTTGCCGCAACCCGATGGGCCCACGACGCTGACGAACTCGCCCTCGCGCACGGTGAGGTTCACGTCGCGGAGGGCGTGGGTGCCGTCCGGATAGGTGAGCTCCACGTGTTCGAAGCCGACGAGCGGGTGACCGAGTGCCGGTCTGTGGGTCGTTGCTGGTGAACTCATCATCTCTCCATGCCGACGGGGGACAGGCCCAGCGGTGATGCTGCGGCTGAGGACATTCCGGCCTGTGATGCTCCTGCCGGGGACGGAACCGGGAACGACGGGAACGCCGTCCAGGTGGTGGACTCGGTGCGTGCGACCGCCGTTCCGTTCACGATCACGACCCGGTCGGCCGGCGCGGTGGCGATGACCTCGGTGAGATCGGCGCCGCGGATGGCGACGAGGTCGGCGCGGGCTCCGACGACGGGGCCCGCGGGCTCCAGTCCGAGCACGGCACGCGCCTCGGAGGTGACCAGTTCCGTTGCGGTGTGGGGGTTCTGATGTGCGGCGGTGATCAGCAGGGCGGCGGTCTCGAGCGGGTCGGCCCGGCCCACGGGGTTGAACGGGTCGCGGATGTTGTCCGCACCACCGGCGACGCGGACGCCGTGATCGCGCAGCACGTCGATCGGCGTGATGCCTCGTCGCCCCGCGGACGGTCCGGATCGGCCCTGGAGGTACAGGTTCGTCACCGGCAAGGCGACGACCGAGACACGGGCCCGTGCGAGCGCCCGTGCGACCCGTTGCAGGTCGGCGGCGGCCAGGGTGTCGAGGCGGCAACAGTGGCCGGCCGTGCGGATCCGGTCGTCGGGCCACTCGGCGACGCGGTCGGCGAAGGCCTCGATGGTCAGGTGGTCACCGTCGAGGAATTCATCGACGTGCAGGTCGGCGCCGATACCGCGCGCTTCGGCGAGGTCGAGCAGTCTCGTGAGCTCGGCGATGGGGTCATCGGCGATGTGCGGGGCCCCGCCGACGAGGTCGACGCCGGCGTCGAGCGCGGCCTCGATGTGCGCGGTGGGCGTGAGTGGGCTCGCCAGGACCGCGACCTGGATGTCCATCAGTCCGCGCAGGTGCTCCCGGACCTCGGTGAGCACGCGGACGGCTCGCAGTGGGTCGTCGTGCGAGAGCACGTCGGCGTGGGTGCGCACCGCGGTGATGCCGTTGCGCAGCATGGACGAGGTCGCACGGAGGGCGCGCGTCCGGAAGGACTGCTCATCGAGGGAGACGCTGCCGGCCCGCCAGGAGGCGATCGCGGCGTTGAGGTCGCCGCTCGGCGGTGACAACTCCGGCCACGACAGGGCCTTGTCCAGGTGGGCGTGGGGTTCGGCGGCGGGTGGGAGCAGCAGGTGGTCGCGGAGATCCAGCCAGTCGGCGGGATGTGGGACATCGGGAGAAAACGGTGTGACGGCGCGGACGCGGTGGATACCGTCGGCATCGGCGGACAGCTCGACATCGACCACTGACCCGTCGGCCAGTGATCCGGTGATGCCCGGCACGGGCGCTGTCTGCTGAGTCGGCATTGATGACACTTCCTCGAGAACATCGAAATGGCGTGCGACGGTGCACGACTGGGTCGGTGGTCCCGCTGTGGCTGGGGTCGGCGGGGTTGGGGCGGTTCGTGATACTTGTTGATCACGTCAACACGTCCGAATATAGGAATGCGCTGTTGCCACGACGTTAACCAGCGCTGCGGGCGTGTAACCATCGGTTCTGCAGGAAGGGTGTGAGCCACATGGCGCTCGACGAGCCGGACGTCGCGCAGGTGTCGCTGGGTGCCGAGATCCGCCGACGACGTAAGCAGCATGGCCTCACGTTGACGAATCTGGCTGCGCAGGCCGGTATCTCGCATCCGTTCTTGTCGCAGCTCGAGCGCGGATACGCGCGTCCGAGCATGACGACCCTGGAACGGATCGCCAGGGCGCTGGACACCACCCAGGTCAGTCTGATGCTGGCCGCGGACCCTGCGCACGTGGCGGGGGCACCGTCTCCGGCACCCGTCGGGACGCAACTGGTGCGTGCCGGCGAGGGCGCGATCCTTCCGCAGGCCGGCGACAACGCCGGATACGCCCGGCTGCTCGTTCGAGGAGACGCCGCGTTCTTCCCCCAGGAGCAGTTGTTGAACCGGCGGGACTACGGCGAGTACTTCCAGCACGAGCAGGACGAGTGGTTGCATGTCGTCGACGGCGAGGTCGAGGTCGACCTCGGCGACGGAAGTCTCCTCGAATTGCGAAGAGGCGACAGCCTTTACTACGCTGGCGGCATTCCCCACCGGTGGCGGCTCACCGGTTCCGAGGCCGCTCGGCTCGTCGTTGTCCAGGCGTCAACGCAGGTGTCGGAGATCCGCGACGGTGGGGGTGGTTCCCGTGGCTGGGAATACCGGCGGAGATCGTAGTACCTAGGAGATCTCCGATGTCTGTGTCAGCGAACGACCTTCGAGATGGACTGCGTGTCCGCGTGGTGTCACGGCGCCGGCTCGCCCGTCGGGTGGACGAATTCGTCCTCGCGCCGGTCGGTGTCGACGCGCTGCCGTCGTGGACCGCTGGATCGCACGTCGATCTGCACACACCGGCCGGCCCGGTCAGGCAGTATTCGTTGTGTTCCTCCCCTGACGACACGAGTACGTACCGGATCGCCGTCGAACGCCGGATCGACAGCCGGGGCGGTTCGGACTCCGTGCACGACGACATCCAGGTGGGCGGTGAGGTGTGGATCAGCCCGCCGCGCAATCACTTCGCGCTGACACGTGCACTCGGTTATGTGTTCGTGGCCGGTGGTATCGGCATCACCCCCGTCCTCGCCCTCGTCGACGAGGCCCGCCGTACCGGGCGGCCGTGGCGGCTCGTCTACGTCGGACGGTCCCGGGCGGAGATGGCCTTCGTCGACGAGATCGAATCCAGGTACCCCGGACTGGTCACGATTCACGAGTCGGCCCACTCGGGCCGCCTGGATCTCGGTGGCGTCCTGGCCGGGCTCGCCCGCGGCACCGCCGTGTACACCTGCGGACCGCCGTCGATGCTGGATGCCGTTGCGCAAGTGTGTGAGCCGCAACCGGCCGTGGATTCGTTCGCCGAGAAGTTCACCGCCACGACGACGCAGTCCGCGGCTGACGCGGAGTTCGAACTCTCCCTTGCCTTCTCGGGCGTGACGGTGACGGTGCCGCAGGATCGCACCATCCTCGACGTCTTGGACGGACGTGGGGTGGTGGCGCCGTCGTCGTGCCGCGAAGGTGTCTGCGGAACCTGTGAGACGGGGGTGGTCAGCGGCGAGGTGGACCACCGCGACTCGATCCTGTCGCCGGAGGAGCGGTCCGAGAACGAATCGATGATGATCTGCGTGTCGCGGTGTACGAGCGGTCGTCTGGTGCTCGAGCTGTGACGGTCACGGTGCTCACCGGCGCCGTGGCGGTCCTACGTGACGCGTCGATGGTCACGCGCGATCCGGTCGTGGTCGACGACCGGCGGATCGGGGCCGCGGTCGGCGGCCGGGCCGCCGCGGACGAGGTCGTCGACGTCTCGGGGTGCGTCGTCACGCCCGGTCTCGTGAACGCGCACCACCATCTGCTGCAGACCGCGTTCCGGTCGCGTCCGGAGAGCCGGTCGGTACCGATGCCGCAGTGGCTCGGCCTGATGGCGCAACGCTATTCATCGGTCGGTGTCGACCCCGAGCTCGTCGCCGCGGCAGCGGCTGCCGGTCTCGCGGAATCCCTGCTGTGCGGTGTGACCACGGTCGCCGACCATCATCTGACCTGGCCCGGTGGTCAGGACCCGGTCGCGTTGGCCGGAGGGACCATCGATGCCGCCGCACGGGTCGGTGCGCGATTGGTCTTCGTCCGGGGCACTGCTCGCGACGACCCGCAAGCCGCAGCCACATCGGTCGAGGACATCCACCGAACCCATCTGGGTGCGGGGGCAACCGGCACGAGCGCGGACGGGATGCTGCAGCTGGCCGTCGGCCCGTCCGGCGTGCACAGCGACGGGCCGGAGACCTTCGCGACGCTCGGCGAGGTCGCATCCCGACTCGGCCTGCGTCGTCGTACGCAGGCGAACGAGCAGGTCGATGTGCAGGTCGCCGCGGAACGATATGGGCGGCGTCCCCTCGAGTTGCTCGACGAGTGGGGTTGGCTCGCCGACGACGTCACGCTGGCGCATCTGTGCGAGATCACCGACGACGAAGTGGCTCTGGTCGCGCGATCGGGAGCGTCTGCGACCCACGCGCCCGGGTGCGACGTGCCGATGGGATGGGGCGTCGCGCGGGTTGCGGCGCTCGTGTCCGCGGGTGTGCGGGTGGGACTCGGCACCAGCGGCGGCGGGAGCAACGACGCCGGGCACCTGCTCGCCGATGCCCGCCTGGCCGTTCAGGTCTCGGGATTGATCGGCGAACCCGTCACGGCCCGAGAGGTTCTCGCGATGGCGTCCGAGGGTTCGGCGGCAGGTCTCGGCCGCAGCGAGCTGGGGCACCTCCGGCCCGGTGCCGCCGCCGACCTCTGCGTGTGGGACTGCTCGGACGTCTTCGACGCCGGGGTCACCGACCCGGTCGACGGCCTGCTGTGGGCCGGCCCGGGCCGGCGACCCCGCGACGTCATGGTCGCAGGTCGGTGGGTGGTACGCGACGGAGAACTCGTGACCGCTGATTCACGTTCGCTCGCAGCCGACCTCGGGACACTGCTCGACTGGCGGCAGCGTTCTGCTCCCTGATCCGAGTGAACCACAGAACCGCTGGTCCGTTGGGTGCAGCGACGGCCTCCCTCTGCTCCCTGAGGTGCGAGCGAAGCGAGCCACGAACGGCTTCGCAACGTGTCTCACCAGGCCCTTCGTGGCTCGTCGCTATCGCTCCTCACTCCTCAGCTCAGGGAGCAATGGGGTCACTTCTTTCGGATCAGGGAGCAGGGGCTGGCTCGCCCGCCGTCAGGAAGTGGCCGTCGCACACGGCGGTGCGGGTGCGTCCTCGGACAGCGGCTTGTTCAGCGGCATCAGGTACAGGACAACCAGCACGACCGGGGTGGTCCCGAGATTGGTTCCCTCGTGGGTGTTCGCCTTGCCCCCGGGTTCGGCGATGATCTCGCCGGTCCGGTACACCACCGGCTTGCAGTCGGAGCCGGGGTGGGTGAGGGTGCCCTGCCGGACCAGTCCGTAGAGCGGGCCGTCGTGATAGTGCCACCCGGTGGTGCCGCCGGGGGCGATGGTGATCTCCCGAACCTCCACGTGTACGCCGTCGGGCACGAATGGTAGGAGGTCGGCCGGGATATCCGCCTTGGCCAGGCTGACCGCCGAGACTCCGGACGAAGGCGTGGAATTCGCCGTCCCCGACGACATCGCGAGCGGCGTCAGGAGAGCGGCCGCGGCGGCGAGCGTCGCGACGGCGGTGCGCAGGAGTGGTGTCATCGTCCGACCGTACGTCGGGCCGACGCACCTCATACCCGATTCGTCCGATTCTGTTGTGCGACAGTCCTGGACGATTGACCCGAACGGTCCTGGGTACAGAGCGGTGTGCATACGATGACGGGACCGGGTCGGTGATGATTCGGCACGAACTCGAGGAGCCGCCGATGTCTCGCTTGCCGAATGTCCTGGTCGTCGGCGTCGGCGTCGGCGTTGCCGTCCTGTCCATGGTGATGGGCGTGGCGGGTGTGCTCGTGCCCTCCGCGGGATCTGCGTCGGCGGACACCCTCACCGGTGTCCGATACGCCAAGGCGACGGCCGGCGCGCCATACCGGGAGACCTGGGTGTCGCCCCGCAATCTCGTGGTGTCGGTGTGGTCACGGTCGATGCAGACCCAGGTCCCGTCGCTGGTCCAGACGCCCGCGAACCGGAACCAGGCCGCACCGGTGATGTACCTGCTCAGCGGATCGTCCGGTGGCGAGGACAACGACGACTGGACGCACGCCACCGACGCCAACGCGTTCTATGCGAACAAGAACGTGTGGACCGTGGCCCCGATCGGGGGCGCGGCGAGCTACTACGCCGACTGGCGGCGCGTCGACCCGGCCGCGAACTTCCGGTTCGGCGTGAAGACGTCACGGCCCCTGCGGTGGGAGACCTTTCTGACCTCGGAGCTGCCCGCCGCCTTCGAGAACGCGCACGGGGGACGATCCGGCCCGGGACGCTCGCGCGGGGTCGCGGGGATCTCGATGGCGGGTACTGCCGTGCTCCGGATCGCCGAGAACCACCCCGGGTTCTACCGTGCGGTCGGTTCCTATTCGGGATGCGCCGACACCGCGTCGCCCACCGGGCAGTTGCTGTTGCGCAACGTGGCGTTCGTCCCCGGACTCGCCGACGCCAGCAACATGTACGGCCCGCCCGGGGACCCGCAGTGGGCAGCCCAGGATCCGGTGATCAACGCCTACAAGTTCGGGCGTCGCACCCCTGCCCTGTGGATCAGTGCGGCGACCGGATTGCCCGGTGCGCACGACAATCTGTCCGACCGGCGGATCGCCGGCAACGTGGGGGAGCTCGCCGAACAGGTCGCGGCCGGCGGATTCGCCGAAGCGACCGCACGATCGTGCACGGTGACGATGGCAAACCGCCTCGCCGCGCTGCGCATCCCGGCCGTCGTCCGGCTCCCGGCGACCGGTACGCATTCCTGGGGGTACTGGGAGGACCAGATGCATGAGTCCTGGCCGATGTTCGCCCGCGCGCTCGGCGCGTGACGCCGCGGGAGATGCACCGCGGACGGCGGTCGTCGTCGACCGCCGGACCTCGCATTTCAGCGTCCGTTCAACTCGGCGCACCTACGGTCGGGGCGTGATCTCCGGGCACGGCTCCACCCGACGAGGCCCAGTGGGCGATCCGCGATGACCGTGACCCGGCGCGGCCTGTGGCTCTCGCAACTGCTGCATCCCGAGGTCTCGCATGTCGTCGCGTTCGGCCTGACCCTGAGCGGCCCGCTCGATGCCGAACGACTCCACCGCACGGCCGGTGCCGTGCTCGACCACGTCGGCTGGTACGACGTGCGTCTGAGCCCGAATCGGTCGCCGGCCGACGGTCATCCGCACCCCCTGCAACCAGCCGGTTCCGGACTGGACCCGGTGGAGTGCGTGGACCTGTCCGCGTGTGCCGACCCGGCTGCCGAGAGCGAGGCGCGTGCGCAGCGTTTCCTCGACGACCCCGCAGGCGCCGATCTCGGACTGCCGTTGTTCCGCAGCGAACTGCACGTCCTCGCTCCCGACTCCCACCGGTGGATCGTGCGGGTGCATCACGTGCTCACCGACGGCGCCGGCGTCCTGCGGGTCATGGCGCACATCGCCGCTGTCTACGCGGGTACTGCGCGACCGGACGAGATGCCCCTCGCCGACGACCCCGAACTCGAGGCCGAAGAGGAGAGGTACCGCGGCTCGCGACGCCGAGGGGCCGACGAACAACACTGGGCCCGACGACTCGACGGCCTCGCGCCGTCCCTGCTGGCCGGTTCCATCCCGCATTTCACGTCGTCGATCACGCGCGTCACCGAAACCCTGAGAAGTCCGCGCACCGCATCGTCGGCCGAGTTCGTCACCGCGTTCGCGGGCCTGTGCGCCCGGCTCCTCGACGCCCCGGACGTGGGATTGAGTCTCCCGGTCGCGGCACGTACCTCGGCGGCACGTCTCCGGGCGGTGCAGCCTGTCTCGAACGTCGTGCCCCTGCGCCTCGACGGAATCGGCGACCGCGACGCCGGGCAGGCCCTCTCCGCGGTGTCGTCGGCCCTGATCGAGGCACTGCGCCATCAGCGCTACCCTCGCGAGGACATGCTGCGGAACCAGCACGGGCTCAACGGCTTCGGTGCGGTGGTCAACCTCTTGCCGGGTTTCGGGCCGCCCGCTGTCGACGGCTTGCACTGGGGACTCGAGGTGATGCGGACCGGACCGATCTCCGACGTCGCGGTGACCCTGCACCCCGCCGATCAGAACGGTCGCCGGGCGGTGACCTGGGAAGCCCCGGACGCCGTCGTCGACACCGATGCGCTGGCCACCCTCGCCCGACGTTTCGACCGATACCTCACCGCCACGCTGCGCGAACTGGACGGTGGCCCAACGGTTCCCGACGATTCGGTGTTCGTCGACGGGGAGTGGGAGCGGTTTCGGTGCCGGAGCGGACCACCGGCACCGCCCTTCACGCCGACCGTGAGCCACCTGGAGGACCACCGTTCGGCGGACCCGGAGGCCATCGCGATCATCGACGGTGAGGTGTCGGTGTCCCGACGCGAGTTCGCGCGCCGGGTCGTTCGCGGGACCCGGTTGCTCCTGGAGGCCGGGGTCGGTGCGGGCGACCGCGTGGCGGTGTCCATCGAGCGGTCGGCGGCCTCCGTTGTCGCGTTCTGGTCGGTGCTGTGTGCGGGCGGCGTATGGGTGCCGGTCGGCGATCCGTTCGCACCGGACGCGAGAACGAGGGATCTGCTCGATCGCTCCGGCGCCAAGGTCGGATTGTGCGTGCCGGGCGCCCCACACCCGGGCTCGATCCGGTGGCTCGACCTCGAGCACGACGACCCCGGCTCTCCGATCCCCGATCGGTGGCCGGGTTTGGAACGCGGGCCCGACGATGCCGCCTACCTGCTGTTCACCTCGGGTTCCACCGGAACGCCCAAAGGCGTGATCATGCCCCACCGCGGCCTGCCCGCCCTGATCGCGGAGATCCGACAGACGTACGCTCTAGCACCCGGGTCACGCATCCTGCACGCGTCGTCCCCGACCTTCGACACCGGGATCGTCGAGATGCTGTGCGGGGTCGCCTGTGGGGCGACAGTTGTCGTCGCGCCGAGGTCGGCACCCGGCGGTGATGCACTGGCACAGCTGATCCGACGGCATCGCGTCAGTCACCTCATCGTCACGCCGTCGGTCCTCGACACCCTGCCCCTGGATCTGGCCGACGATCTGGTGCAGGTGATCATCGGTGGCGAACCGCCGTCGCCGCGGGTGGTCGACCGCTGGTCGGGTCGCGTCCGGCTGCGGAATGCGTACGGACCCACCGAAGCCCGGTGCAGCATCAACATCTCCGCTCCGCTGCTGCCGGGCGAGGCGATCACTGTGGGCCCGCCGATGGTCGGAGTCGACGAGGCGGTCCTGGATCGCCTCGGCCGGCCACAACCTCCCGGGGCGATCGGCACGCTCCACTGTGCGGGACCGCAATTGGCCGACGGCTATCTCGACGATTCGGCGTCCACTGCGGAGGCCTTCGTGCAGAGCACGTTCTCGGCCGAGGAGGTGATGTACCGGACCGGCGACCTGGCCCAGTGGACCGAGGCCGGTGAGATCCGACTGCTCGGACGCCGCGACGGACAGATCACCCTGCGGGGCTTGCGAATCGAACTCGCTGAGATCGACGCTGCGCTCGGACGATGCACCGACGTGCGGAGTTCCGCGACGATTCTGCGCGAGTTGCCGTCGGGCCGTACCGCTCTGGTGTCATTCGTCGTGCCGCAGCGAACCGGAACGGATGTCGACGCACCCGGGCTGCGTCGCGCGGTCGCCGGTGTCCTGCCGTCGTACATGGTGCCCGCGCTCATCATCGGCATCGACGCGCTACCCCGTACCGGCAACGGCAAGCTCGACGTCGGAAAGCTGGTGGACCACCCGCTCCCCGGTCGCCGGTCGGTGCGCGGACCCGTCGGCTCGCACGAGACCCTGCTGGTTCGGGTCGTGGGCGAGGCGCTGGGCACTGATGAGGTCGATCTGTTCGCCGGCTTCCTCGAGCAGGGCGGCGACTCCCTGGCGGTCATGCGGGTCGTCGGATCGCTGATCGCGGCAGGGCATTCCGAGATCGGGCCCGACGACGTGCTCACCGCGCCCGACCTGGAGACGCTGGCCGAGCGGATGGTCGAGCCGGTCCGCCCGGACGACACCGTACGGCGACCGGCCGCACCGGACGACGATCGTCCGCTCACGTCCGCAGAACGGACGGTCGAACGCGCACCGGGACACCCGCACGGGCAGCTGGTCCGCGTCGGATGGGTTCCACCCGAGACCGGGCGGCCCACCGCTCCCGAATTGCGAGAATTGCTCCGCGCGTTGGCCGATCGGCACCCCGCCCTGCGGTCGAGCTATCCGGACACCCCCGCCGGGCCGGTCCAGCGGGCGCTGGCCGGCGGCGCTGACGCAGCGGTCGATGTTGCCGTGCAGGTGGTTTCGGACCCAGACCCGAACCCGGGACGCCAGAGCCTACGCGCACACGCCGAACAGATGTCGGCGTCGCTCGATGTCCGGGTCGCGCCGCCGTTCTGCGTGCGGATCCTGGCGGATGCCGACGGCGGTGTGATGGCCGCGGTCGCGGTGTTCCATCACATCGCGGTCGACGGGCACTCGCTCGGAACGCTGGCCCGGGAGGCGGACCTGCTCGCCCGCGGAGTGAATGCCCCTGCGGTGCAACCCATCTCGCCGCACGCACCACGCACTGACGACGACATGGACGGCCGGTCGTGGCACCAACTGCTCGGTGAGTCGCCCGCGGGGTCCTTCACCCTGGACGGGTTGGACCCCGTCTCCTGCGCGCAGTCCACGGCGGTTCGTCGCCGGGCTCTCGTCGACGCCGACGTCTACGCACGGTTCCGTGCCGGTGCGTCCGAGCAGGGCATGACCCCGTTCGAGGCATTCGGGAGATCGGTGTCGGAGGCGCTCGCGCGACTGACCGGACAAGACCGGGTGATGGCGGCCACCGCGGCGTCGACGCGGCCGGCGGGCGCCGAGGACACCGTGGGCGACTTCGTCGTCGCTGCGGTCACACCGCTCGACGCCCGCGAGGATGTCCGCGGCTCGGTCGAGCGCACCCGTCGGTGCATCGCCGCGGCGACCGGGCCGATGGAGGACGTGCTGGACGTACTGGGCCGGCCGGTCGTCGACGGGCGCCTCTTCCCGGTGCCGGTGCTGCTCGGCTGGACCCCGACGATCACCGGGCCGAGCGTGGGCGGTCACCTGTACGTGTTCCCACCGCGGACCACGCGATGGATGCTGCAGATCGAGGGCTCGCCGACCGCACAGGGGGAGCTGCAGGTCCTGGTGACCGGCGCGGCCTCCGCGCTCACGGGGCCCCGTGTCGAGCAGGTGCTCGCCGAGGTCGTCGCGTGCCTGCGGGAACGGTGATTCGAGAACCTCACCGGCAGAGCAGAACACCCCGCGGGCGAGGTGCCCGCGGGGTGTTCTCGATCGTGAGATGACGGATCAGGCCAGATCGAACCGATCGTTGTTCGAGACCTTCACCCACGCCTTGACGAAGTCGTTGACGAAACGCTCCGCCGAGTCGTCCTGCGCGTAGACCTCGGAGAGCGCGCGCAGCTGCGAGTGCGAGCCGAACACGAGGTCGGCAGCCGTTGCCGTCCACTTCTTCTCGCCGGTGGCGCGGTCGGTTCCCTCGTAGACGTTCTCGTCGGAACCGCTCTTCCACTCGGTGTTCATGTCGATGATGTTGCGGAAGAAGTCCGTCGACAGGACGCCGGGCCGGTCGGTGAACACGCCGTGCTTGCTGCCACCGTAATTGGTGTCGAGCACGCGGAGACCACCGACGAGGACGGTCAGCTCCGGCGCGGTGAGGTCCAGCATGTAGGCACGGTCGAGGAGCAGCGACTCCAGCGGAGTCTTCTCGCCGTCCTTGCTGAAGTTGCGGAACCCGTCGGCGCGCGGTTCGAGGACCTCGAATGAGTCGACGTCGGTGCTCTCCTGCGAGGCGTCCGTACGGCCGGGGGTGAACGGCACGGTGACCGGGAAACCGGCTGCCTCGGCGGCCCTCTCGATCGCCGCCGCACCGCCGAGGATGATGATGTCGGCGAGCGAGACCTTCTTGCCGCCCGATGCCGAGTCGTTGAAGTCCTTCTGGACCTGCTCGAGTACCGGCAGCACCTTGGCGAGCTCGCCGGGCTCGTTGATCTCCCAGTTCTTCTGCGGCTCGAGACGGATGCGGGCGCCGTTGGCACCGCCCCGCTTGTCGGTGCTGCGGAAGCTGGCCGCCGACGCCCAGGCCGTCTTGATGAGCTGCGTCGGGGACAGCGCGTCGAGCAACGTGCCCTTGAGAGAGGTGATGTCGTCGGCGTCGATCAGTTCGTGATCGACCGCGGGCACCGGGTCCTGCCAGATCTGCGGCTCGGGAACCCACGGGCCGAGGTAACGGCTGACCGGACCCATGTCGCGGTGCAGCAGCTTGTACCACGCCTTGGCGAAGGCCTCGGCGAGCTCCTCGGGATGGTCGAGCCACCGACGGGTGATGTCGGCGTAGATGGGGGACTCGCGCAGGGCGACGTCGGTCACCAGCATGGTGGGCGCGCGACCGGGACCGCCGAACGGATCGGGGATCGTGCCTGCTCCCGCACCGTCTTTCGCGACGTACTGCCAGGCCCCCGCGGGGCTCTTGGTGAGCTCCCATTCGTAACCGTAGAGGTTCTGGAGAAATCCGTTGCCCCACTGGGTCGGGGTGGAGGTCCAGACGACCTCGAGACCACTGGTGATCGTGTCCTCGGCCTTGCCCTTGCCGTAGCCCGACTTCCAGCCCAGGCCCTGCTGTTCGATCGGGGCGCCCTCGGGCTCGGGTCCGATCAGGTCGGCGTCGCCGGCGCCGTGGGTCTTGCCGAAGCTGTGGCCGCCGATGATGAGTGCCGCGGTCTCCTCATCGTTCATCGCCATGCGACCGAAGGTCTCGCGGATGTCCTCGGCGGCGGCGATCGGGTCCGGCTTGCCTTCGGGGCCTTCGGGATTGACGTAGATGAGACCCATCGTGGTGGCGCCGAGGGGCTGGGCGAGCTCACGTTCGCCGGAGTAGCGCTTGTCGGTGCCGAGCCAGGCGTCCTCCGGGCCCCAGAACACCTCCTCGGGCTCCCAGATGTCCTCGCGGCCGAAGCCGAAGCCGAAGGTCTTGAAGCCCATGGACTCCAGTGCGACGTTGCCGGCGAACACCAGCAGGTCGGCCCAGGACAGCTTGGTGCCGTACTTCTGCTTGATGGGCCAGAGCAGACGACGCGCCTTGTCCAGGTTGGCGTTGTCCGGCCAGCTGTTCAGCGGGGCGAACCGCTGTGCACCCTGACCGCCGCCGCCGCGGCCGTCGAAGATGCGGTAGGTACCGGCGGCGTGCCAGCTCATACGGATGAACAGGCCACCGTAGTGGCCGTAGTCGGCGGGCCACCAGTCCTGGGACGTGGTCATCAGCGAGACCAGGTCGGCCTTCAGGGCCTCGACGTCGAGCTTCTCGAATTCCGTTGCGTAGTCGAAGTCCTCGCCGAGCGGGTTGGACAGCGAGGAATGGGCGTGCAGGATCGAGAGGTCGATCTGCTCGGGCCACCAGTCCTTGTTGGTCAGCGGAGCATGCGCTTTCGGCTTCGGCGAGGGGATCGCCGGGTTCTCGCTCTCGCTGGCACTTGCGGTGTCGGCGTCGGAGTTGGGCGGGCGGCTGTCGGAGGTCACGACATTCCTTTCGAGGGGACTGACAGGCTGCGATCACGGGAGGTGATCAGGTCGGGGCCTTGCTGAGGCAATCGGGGCACAGGCCCCAGAAGATGACCTCGGCCTCGTCGATTGCGAAACCGTGGTCTTCCGAGGGGGTCAGGCATGGGGCTTCCCCGATTGCACAATCCACGTCGGCGATGACACCGCAGGCGCGGCAGACGACGTGGTGGTGATTGTCTCCGGTGCGAAACTCGTAGCGCGACACCGAACCCGAGGGTTGGATGCGGCGGATGAGCCCGCGCTCGGTCAGGGCGTGCAGCACATCGTAGACGGCCTGACGTGAGACGGTGGGCAGGGTTTCGCGTACCGCGTGATAGATGGTGTCCGTGTCGGCATGCGGGTGCTTGTCGACGGCGGCCATCACCGTCACCCGAGGCTGGGTGACACGAAGATCTGCGGCCCGGAGTTGCTGGGCATGGTCCGATGTCGATGCCACGTCCCCCACCATAGGGGCGTGACCGCCACTTCGCACGGTTTTTCTGGATCTGATCCAAATTCGTGCAGAGGTGGGTGGGGCCGACGCCAGTTGTCGTGTGTCGTTGCGTCTGGCGCCACGTTTC
>NZ_JAMBDT010000066.1:0-27731 GCF_025143765.1 Gordonia sp. p3-SID1431 | reverse complement strand
AAAGGGCGAGCAGCACAACAGATTTACCGCAGTACACAGCCGAGAACACCGAACGAAAGGCAGGACGACCATGGCCAAGGAGTTGCGCTACAACGCCGAAGCGCGGCTGCGGCTCGAGCGAGGGGTCAACGCACTCGCCGACGCGGTCAAGGTGACGCTGGGACCGAAGGGACGCAACGCGGTCCTGGAGAAGCTCACCGGCCCTCCGACCATCACGAACGACGGGGTGACCATCGCCCGCGAGATCCAGTTGCGCGACCCGTTCGCCAACATGGGCGCCCAGCTCGTCAAAGAAGTGGCGATGAAGACCAACGGGGTGGTCGGCGACGGCACCACCACGGCGACCGTGCTGGCGCAAGCAATGGTCCGTGAAGGTCTACGGGCGGTCGAACAGGGCGCCAACCCGATGCGGGTGCGTCGAGGCATCGAGCGTGCCATCGCCACCGTGATCGAGTCGCTGTCCGAGCAGTCCGTCGCACTCGGCGGGCGCAGCGACCTCGAGCGGATCGCCACGCTGGCCGCCAGCGACGACGAGGTGATCGGCTCGGCGATCGCGGCGGCCGTCGAGTACGTGGGTCGTAACGGTGTCATCACCACCGAGGAGAGCGACACGCTCGGGCTGGGCGTGGACGTGGTGGACGGCATCGAGTTCGACCACGGGTACATCTCCGGCTACATGGTGACCAATCACGAACGCATGGAAGCGGTTCTCGAGAACCCGGTGGTCCTGCTGACGAACAAGAAGATCACCACCGTTCAGGAGATCATGCCCAGCATCGAGGCGGCCAAGCGTGCCGATCGACCCCTGTTGGTCCTCGCCGAGGACGTCGACGGCCCGGCCCTGCAGCTCCTCGTCGGCGGCAACATGCACAAGACGATGCAGTCGGTGGTGGTCCGGGCCCCGGGCTTCGGACATCGGCGGGTGGCCGAACTCGAGGATCTCGCCGTCGCCCTGGGCGGTCAGGTGATCGCGAAGGACACCGGGCTGGAACTGTCGGAGGTCTCCGTCGAGCAGCTCGGCAAGTGCGACCGGGTGACCATCACCGAAGATGCGACGACGATCGTCGGCGCGCGTGGCGACCAGGGTCTCGTCGACGCGCGGGTGGCGCAACTCGAGGCCCAGCATGCCCGCGCCCGCATCGACGCCGACCGCGACAGCCTCGAACTGCGGATCGCGCGGCTGACCGGCCGGGTGGCCGTGATCCGGGTCGGCGGGGTCACCAGCGTCGAACTCAAGGAGCGCATGCTCCGCGTCGAGGACGCGCTGGCAGCGACACGCGCGGCGGTCGAGGACGGCATCGTCTCCGGCGGCGGAACGGCTCTTGCGCAGGCACATCGGGCGCTCGAGTCGCTCGCCGAGGTGTCCGGTGACGAGGGCGTCGGCATCGACGTCGTGCGTCGATCGATGGCCGAGCCGCTCTTCTGGATCGCCACCAACGCCGGGTTCGACGGCGACGAGGTGGTCCGGGTCGTGAGCGGCCTGCCGCTGGGGCACGGTTTCAACGCGATGACCGGTGGCTACGGCGACATGTTCGACGAAGGTGTCATCGACCCGGCGAAGGTCACCAAGGCGGCACTGGAGAGTGCCGCGTCCATCGCCGCCCTGCTGATCACCACCGAGACGGCTGTGGTCGAAGAGGTCCTCACCCACCCGGGCGCCATCGAGGCGCCCGGCTTCGGCGACCTCGCCGAGGGCATGGTCCGACCCTCCAACATCTACTAGGCCGGCCTTCATCAGGCCGCCACCGGCCGGCCCACACCGGCCGGTGGCCATCGACCCCGGCGGGGACGTCACCGCACGACGGTGACGGGGGCCGGTCGCGATCGGAATTCGTTCTCGGCGTCGATCGCGGCCGGCCCACCGCCGAGCCGTCCCGACAGGCGGATCCCGGCGGGTCAGCACGGTCCGTTTCGTCCGGCTCGACCCACCCCCGCCACCAGCCCGTTGTTCTGTACACTGCTGATGATGTGAGACGTACATCACAGTAGGGAGTTGTCTACCCCGGTGAATCATCAGCCCTCAGCCCAGGCCCGGAATTCGATCGCTTACGTCGCGCGGGCGCGCGAACGTTTCCTCAGCGACGACGGCGTAGCCGACGACCGTTTCGGCGGCACCGTCCGCGACGCGATCTCCACCTCGTGGAGACGGTCGCGGTCGTTCAAGGTGCAGGCGGACCGACTCGAACTCCCCTTCGTCCGCGAACCGAACACGGACAGCCCGTTGATGAGCGCGGCCCGTCCGGTGCTCGACCAGCTCGCCGTCGACCTCTCGGCGGAACCGGTGAGCATCATCCTCACCTCCCCCGACGGCGTGGTCCTGTCGCGCGCCACCGGCAGCCGGGAACTCCTCGGCCAACTCGATGCCGTCTCCCTGGCTCCCGGGTACAGCTACAGCGAAGAACACGCCGGCACCAACGGGATCGGCACCGCACTCGAGACCCGGCAGGCCACACTCGTCACCGGCGCCGAGCACTACGCCGGCTGCCTCGCTCAGCTCAGCTGTGCCGGTGTCCCGATCCGAAACCCCTTCTCCGGCGGCATCGTCGGCGCACTCGATCTCACCGGATGGGTGGAGGAGGGGGGTTCACTGCTGCTCTCCCTGGCCAAGTCGGCCACCGTCCAGATCGAGCAGCAGATGCTGACGAACGCCAGCGAGCGCGAATCCCGGCTGCTCGCAGCGTATCTCGCCACCTGCCGCCGTGCGCCGCAGATGATGGTCCTGGCGCTGGCCGCCGACGTCGTGCTGATGAACCGGCGACTGCGCCAGAGCATCGATCCGCAAGACCAGGTGTCGATGCTCGAGCACGCCGTGGACCAGACCCTGGACAATTCGTCGACCCGCCGGGTCAACACCCTGCCCAGCGGACGCGCGGTCCGACTCGCGCCGGTCGTCGAGTTCTCCGACACCGACGCCGGCATCGCGGTCTTCCACGTACACCTGATGGATCCCGGTCCGGCTCCGGAACCGCGACGCCGTCCGACGGCCGCGGCGACGCTGCCCGGCATCGTCGGCCGCAGTTCGTCGTGGCGGGAGTGTTGTCATCGCATCGCCCAACATGTCGGCGCGGGCCGATGGATCGCGGTATCGGGCGAACGCGGGAGCGGCCGGGCCGCGGTGTTGCGTGCGGCCGCCGGCCAGTACCGCCGCGGCACCATCCGCGTCTTCTCCGCCGAGGACTTCTCCGACGCCGACACCCTCGACACCTTCACCGCCGAGATCGAACGCGACGACTTCGCGATCATCCTGCGCGACATCGACGAGTTCGACGACGACATGTTGTTCGACGTCGCCGACGTGCTGCAGGGTCGCGAACACGCGGGCTGGCTCGGCATCACCCTGAGCACCGTCGACACACTGCCAGCGCTCGGCGCGACGCTGCTTCCGTTCTTCTCCCACACCGTCGAGGTGCCACCCCTCCGGCACCGCATCGAAGATCTACAGGTCCTGGTGCCCGCGATCCTGCGCCAGCTCACCCGCGGCAAGGAACTGCCGGTGGCGCCGGACGCGATGCGCCAGCTCAGCAAATACACCTGGCCGGGCAACGTCGCCGAACTGCGTCAGGCCCTGCGCGACGTGGTCACCCACCACCGTTCCGGGACGATCACCGTCACGCAACTGCCCCCGACGTATCGGGCGCAGAGCCGTCACACCCTCACCCGCATCGAGGCCCTCGAACGCGACGCCATCGTGCGCAGTCTCGAGGAGAACGGCCACAACAAACTCGCCGCCGCCCACGCGCTGGGCATCTCGCGCGCGACGATCTATCGCAAGATCAAGGAATTCGGTATCGACGTCTGACCACGCCGGCCGTGTCGCCGCTCGGGACAACCCACTGGCGAAACCCGGGTCGGGGCGAGCCCTGATGCCGGGGCATGATGGACGGGCGACGGACATCCGCGTACCAGCGTCCGCCCACCTGAACGACGAGGAAGTGCGATGACCACACCCATGTCCCGGCGGGACCTCGAGTTCCTGCTCTACGAATGGCTCGATGTCGAGACGCTGACCTCGCGGGAACGCTTCTCGGCACACTCACGGGAGACCTTCGACGCCGTGCTCGAACTCAGCGCCGACATCGCGATGAAGTGCTTCGCACCCGCCAACAAGATCGGCGACGCCAACGAGCCCTACATCGGTGACGACGGCAAGGTCGTCCTGCCCGACGAGATCGTCGCCGGCCTCACCGAGTACCGCAAGGCCGGTCTCATCTCGGCCTCCTTCGACGACGAACTCGGCGGCATGCAACTGCCCACCGTCATCCGCCAGGCCTCCGCCGTGTGGTTCCAGGCCGCCAACGCCGCGATGTCGTCGTACAACTTCCTCACCGTCGGCAACGCGAACCTGCTGGCCGAGTACGCCACCCCCGAGCAGCGCGACACCTGGGTCCGTCCCCTCGTCGAAGGCCGCTTCTCCGGCACGATGTGCCTGTCCGAGCCACAGGCCGGCTCGTCGCTGGCCGACATCACCACCAAGGCCGAACCCGCCGGCGACGGCACCTACCGCATCACCGGCACCAAGATGTGGATCTCGGGCGGAGACCACGAACTCACCGAGAACATCGTCCATCTCGTCCTGGCGAAGATCCCCGGCGGCGGCCCCGGCGTCAAGGGCATCTCGCTGTTCATCGTGCCCAAGTACCTCGCCGACGGAACACGCAACGACGTCGCGCTCGTCGGCCTCAACCACAAGATGGGCAACCGCGCCACCACCAACACCCTGCTCAACTTCGGCGATGGCACCTTCCCCGCCGACTCCACCCAGACGGCTCCCGGCGCTGTGGACGATCAGCCCGCTCGCTCCGCTCCCGGCGCTGTGGACGATCAGCCCGCTCGCTCCGCTCCCGGCGCTGTGGACGATCAGCCCGCTCGCTCCGCTCCCGGCGCTGTCGGCTACCTCGTCGGCGACGAACACCGCGGCCTGTCCTACATGTTCCACATGATGAACGAAGCGCGCATCGGCGTCGGATTCCTCGCCACCGCACTGGGTTACGCCGGGTACCGGGCCTCCCTCGACTACGCGAAGGTGCGTACGCAGGGCCGACCCGTCGACCACAAGGACCCGTCGACCAAACCGGTCCCGATCATCGAACACGCCGACGTGCGTCGCATGCTGCTCGCCCAGAAGTCCTACGTCGAAGGCTCTCTCGCGTTCGGGTTGTACTGCAGCACCCTCGTCGACGAAGCAGCCACCACGACCGACCCCGCCGAACGCGACCGGTTGAACCTGTTGCTCGAGGTGCTCACCCCGATCGCGAAGAGCTGGCCCTCCCAGTGGTGTCTCGAGGCGAACAGCCTCGCGATCCAGGTCCACGGCGGATACGGTTACACCCGCGAGTTCGACGTCGAGCAGTACTACCGGGACAACCGGCTCAACCCGATCCACGAAGGCGCCCACGGCATCCACGGCTTGGACCTGCTCGGGCGCAAGGTGATCATGCAGGGCGGGGCCGGTCTCGCCGCGCTGGCCGAGACGATCGAGGCCACCGTCGCCCGCGCACGGACTGTCGACGGACTCGACACCCTTGCCGACACGCTGCACGCGGTGGTGGACCGGCTGGTGAAGGTGACCGCGCACATCTGGTCGGCGGGCGACCCGAAGCTGTCGCTGGCCAACGCCACGATCTACCTGGAGACGGCTGGCCACATCGTGATCGCCTGGATCTGGCTCGAACAACTCCTCGCCGCCGACGGCCGGACCGGTGACTTCTACGACGGCAAACGCGCTGCGGCACAGTATTTCTTCCGGTATGAACTACCCAAGACCGGCCCACAGCTCGATCTGCTGACCGCACTCGACCGCACCACCCTCGACGTAGAACCGTCCTGGTTCTGACGCCGATTCCGACTCGACCGGCGCCCCGCGTCGGTCACCGTGCTGAGTACTCAAGGGAGACAACGATGTCCGTGATGGATCTGTTCGACACCACCGGCAAGGTGGTCATCGTGACCGGTGCCTCGTCCGGGCTGGGGGTCTCGTTCGCCCGCGGTTTCGCCGAGGCGGGCGCGGATGTCGTACTCGCCGCGCGCCGGGCGGAGAAGCTCGCCGACACCGCTGCCGCCGTCGAGGAACTCGGCCGCAAGGCGCTGGTGGTCCCCGCAGATGTCGCCGACCCCGAGCAGTGTCAGCGGGTCGTCGACGCCGCGATGGAGACCTTCGGCAAGGTCGACGTGCTCATCAACAACGCCGGCGTCGGGACCGCGTACCCGGCGACCCGCGAGACCCCCGAACAGTTCCGCGGCGTCATCGACGTCAACCTGAACGGCTCCTACTGGATGGCCCAGGCCTGCGGGCGGGTGATGCAACCGGGTAGCTCGATCATCAACATCTCGTCGATCCTCGGCATCACCACCGCCGGGCTGCCGCAGGCGGCGTACGCCGCGAGCAAGGCCGGCGTCATCGGCCTCACCCGCGACCTGGCCCAGCAATGGGGCGCGCGCAAGGGCATTCGCGTCAACGCCATCGCCCCCGGATTCTTCGAGAGCGAGATGACCGACACCTACCAACCGGGATATCTCGACTCCCAGATGCCCCGGGTACTCCTCGGCCGGACCGGACACGGCGAGGAACTCGCTGCCACCGCGATCTGGTTGTCCTCGGCCGCAGCCGGATACGTCACCGGCCAGACGCTGCCCGTCGACGGCGGCATCACCGTCACCTAGCATCGGGGAATCCACCCCTAGACTGGCGGCAATGGAGCCCTCATCTGATCCGACCGTGCCGGTGCACCCCACCCTGCGTGACCCGGTCAACAGTGTCGATCCACGCGCCAAGACCCTGTGGCGCATCGGCCCGCTCGTCCTCGGGGTCCTGGGCGTGGTCGCCGCCGTCGTGGTGGCCGTCGTCGTCGACCAGACGCGATGGATCGCGGTGCTCGCCGCGGTCGCGGTGGTCGTCGTGACCGTCGCCTGGGTCGCGATTGTCCCGCAGTGGCGTTACCGCTTTCACCGCTGGGAGGTCAGCGACGACGCGGTGTACTCGCAATCGGGCTGGTTCGTCCGGCACCGCGTGATCATCCCGATCGCCCGGATCCAGGTGGTCGACACCGAGGCCGGGCCGATCGAACAGTTCCTCGGGCTGGCGACCCTCACCGTGACCACGGCGTCGTCGGCCGGGACGATCCACATCGCCGGTCTCGACGCGGAGGTCGCACGGACGACCGCCGCCGATCTGACCATCCGCACACAGGCTTTCACCGATGACGCGACCTGAGCCGTTCGCCGTCGACGGGCCGGAGGACTGGCACCGGTTGTCGCCGTGGATGATGGCCGTCAAACCCGTCGAGCTCCTGCCCTCACTGATCCCGGTCGTGATCGCGCTGGTCTTCGCCGGCTCGGGCGCGCCGCTGTTCACCCTGATCGCCACCGCGGTCATCGTGCCCTTCGTGACGGTGGTGCCCTGGCTGACCACGCGCTACCAGGTCACCGATGAGCACGTCCGGGTGCGCAGCGGGCTCGTCACACGTAAGGTCGCGACCGCGCGCCGGGACCGCATCCGCAGCGTCGACCTCACCGCGTCCCCTGTTCACCGCGTGCTGAAACTGCAGAAGGTCAAGATCGGCACCGGAGGGGACGACGAGTCGTCGGCGGTCGTCCTCACCGCACTCACCGTCGACGAGGCGCGGGCGCTGCACGACAATCTGATGGCCACGCGCACCCTGCGGGGACCGTCGGCGCCCGCCGGCACAGACCCCGACGACCCGACCGCCCCGGTGGCGGCCGAGGACCTCACGGTCCTGGCGCGGTTCCAGACCTCGTGGCTGCGCTACTCCCCCTTCTCCGTCGCCGGGCTCGCACTGGCCGCGGGCGCCGCCGGCCTCGCCGCGCAGATCGCCAACGACGCCGGGGTATTCGCGGAGGGGATCGGATTC
Source organism: Gordonia sp. p3-SID1431 (assembly GCF_025143765.1). Lineage (NCBI taxonomy): Bacteria > Bacillati > Actinomycetota > Actinomycetes > Mycobacteriales > Gordoniaceae > Gordonia > Gordonia sp. p3-SID1431. The sequence continues at coordinate 19,863 of NZ_JAMBDT010000066.1, read as the reverse complement.
GCGCGCGATGCCGTCGACTCCATCCGCGAGACCGCGATCGGACTCGTCGTGCTGGGTGCCTGTCTGCTCGTGATCGTCGTCGGCGGAATCCTGTCCGTCCTGGGGTACGTCCTGAACTACTGGAACTTCCGGCTCCTCCGCTCCCCCGACGGGACCCTGCGCACCGAACGCGGACTGCTGACCACCAACGCGATCAGCTTCGATGAACGGCGCATCCGCGGCAGTCACCTCACCGAGCCGGTCCTCATGCGCCCACTCAAAGGCGCTCGACTGCAGGCGATCGCCACCGGCGGCACCAAGCACCCGCTACTGCTGCCACCGGCACCGATCGACGAGGCGATGCGCGTCGCCGGTCTGGTCACCGACGAACGCACCGAGCTCACCACGCCGCTCGTCGGACACGGCGTCACCGCCGGGCGGCGTCGTATCAACCGCGGATTTCTGTCCGGCGCAGTCGTGTTCGTCGCCATCGGCGTCGCGGTACTCACGCGCGCCCTGCCGGCGCCATGGCTGGCGGTGGGGGTCGTCGCCGTTCTCGGCTCGACGGCGCTCGGTGTCGTCCGCGCCCGGCACCTCGGGCATCGGCTGACCTCTCGCTCGGTGGTCATCGCACCGCCGAGCGTCGCGCGGCAACGCGTCGTCGTCGACCGGGACGGTGTGATCGGCTGGGCCAGCCGTACGTCGCTCTTCCAGCGCCGGGCGGGCGTCACCACACTCATTCTCGCCACCGCGGCGGGCGCCGAGCACTACCCTCTCGTCGACGTCGACGAGGAGACCGCGGCCGGCGTCGCCCGTGATGTCTCGCCCGACTGGATCCGCCCGTTCCTCGTGCCCTGACGACACCCGTTCAGGTCAGGGTCGTTCAGGTCAGGGGCAGGCCGACGGCGGCGGCGAGCAGGCCGAGCACCGCGCAGATGCCGAGGGTCCGGAGCACCGACTGCTTGAGCGGATAGATCAGGACGAAGGCGATCACGGTGATCACCACGGCCAACGGACGCAGGGTGTCGAGATGCGGGACCGCGAGGTGCAACGGCCCGGCGGTGACGACCGTGGTGTCCCGGAACAGCGTGTGCAGTGCGAAATACAGTGCGAGATTGGCGATCACGCCGACCACCGCGGCGGTGACGCCGTTCAGCGCGGACGTCAGATGCCGGTTGTTGCGGAGCTTCTCGATGAACGGCGCGCCGAGGAAGATGAACACGAAACTCGGCACGAACGTGACCCAGGTGGTCAGGAGTGCGCCGATGGTCGCCGCGACCCAGGGGTCGAGACCGCCCGGATCGCGATAGGCGCCGAGGAACGCGACGAACTGGACGACCATGATGAGAGGGCCGGGGGTCGTCTCGGCGAGTCCGAGTCCGCGCACCATCTCACCCGGCGTGACCCAGCCGTAGACCTCGACCGCCTGCTGGGCGATGTAGGCCAGGACGGCGTAGGCGCCGCCGAAGGTGATGAGGGCGGTCCACGTGAAGAACGTGCCCTGCTGGGTGAACACACTGCCCGTCCCCGTGGTCGCCACGACGATGCCCATCGGGATGATCCAGGCCAGCGCACCGACACCGAGCACCAACCCGGCGCGACGCCAGCTCGGGGATGCCGTGTGGATCGCGTCGTCGGCGATGATCGGCGCGGGCCCGTCGTCGGCGACCTCCTTCTGGGCAGCGACGACACGGCGGCCGGTCAGCCAGCCCAGGACGCCGGCCACAGCGATGACCATCGGGAATGGGACGGCGAAGACCGCCAGGGCGATGAACGCAGCGACCGCGATCGCGATCTGCACCGGCCCGGTGAGCGCCCGTTTGCTCACCCGCGTGACCGCCTGGGCGACGATGGCGAGCACCGCGGGGCCGATGCCGGCGAACAGGGCCGCCACGATGGTCGTCGCGCCGAAGGCGACGTAGATCGCCGACAGCCCGAGTATCGCGATCACCCCGGGCAGGACGAACAGGATGCCCGCGATCAGCCCACCGGCGGTTCCGTTGAGCAGCCAACCCACGTAGATGGCCAATTGCTGGGCTTCGGGCCCGGGCAGCAGCATGCAGTAGTTGAGGGCGTGGAGAAACCGGCGCTGGCCGATCCAGCGCCGGTCGTCGACCAGTGCTCGCTGCATCACCGCTATCTGACCCGCGGGACCCCCGAAGGTCTGCAGCGAGATCAGGAACCACGCGCGGGTCGCGGTCCGCAGCGAGACCCCCGCGGTCGGGTCGACGTGGTCACCCGACTCGACGGCCGCCGACCCTTCGGCCTCCGGCGGACTGTCCGCACGTCTCGACGCATCCGAACTCCCGGGTCGACCGGATCTCTCCGACATCGCCACTCGCACCCCTTCCACCACGCACCAACGTGCCCGCGTCGCCGCGATCGTGCGGCTCCCAGCAGATGCAACCACGGTTACAATCAGATTGTCCAGGGTTGAACGCGCAGTGAGCGGCGGGTAACGACATCGACCGCTGGTGCATGATCGGATGACATGCCGAGGAGGTGCTGGAGTGTCCGAAGACTGGGTGATGCTCGTGTACCGAGTCCCCCGAGAGCCGTCGACGCCGCGGATCGCGATCTGGCGCAAACTCCGGAAGTACGGCGCCTATCAGCTGACCGATGGGGTGGTACTGCTTCCCGCGAGCGCCCGGACCCGCGAACAGCTCGAGTGGGTGGCCGAGGATGCGGTCAGCGCAGGCGGATCCGGCGAGGTCTGGTCGGCCGCGCCCACCAACCCGGCCGAATTCGAACGCATCCGCGCCGAACTCCAGTCGGCCCGTGGAGCCGAGTACGCAGAGATAGTCGTCGAGGCGCAGCAGGCGGAAGACCATGCCGACCCCGCGAAACAGCTCGGCGTCCTGCGTCGCAGGTTCCGTGAGATCACCCGACGGGATCATTTTCCGACCGAGTCGCGCGAGACCGCCCGACAAGCACTTCGCACACTGGCCGACCGACTCCTCGAGACCGAACCGGCGAGGCCGTCGTGAGGTGGGCGACCCGGGCCGGCGTGCACATCGACCGAGCAGCGTGCGCGTGGCTGATCCGCCGGTACGTCGATCCCGCCGCCGAGTTCGTCTTCGTCACCAACGCAGACGAAATCCCCTCGGACGCAACGCCGTTCGACATGCGCGGGGTCGAACTGGGCCATCATGACGGCGACTGCACGTTCGAGACGATCCTGAAACGGTACGAACTCACCGACCCGGTCCTGTGGGCGATCGCAGAGATCATCCACGAAGCCGACATCGAAGACGACCGCTACGACGCTCCGGAAGCGCCGGGCCTCGATGTCGTGTTGCGCGGCCTCTCCCTCATCGGCGACGACGAACACACCCTGTCGGTCTCGGATGCCGTTTTCGACGGTTTGCACGAGTACTTTCGCCAACGCACCCTCACCGGCCGCGAACCGTCGTAGTCAGCCGCAGGGCGCGTCGGAGCACCCCGTGAGACGATTCGCCAAAACCGTCCGACCCACTTCGATGCTGTGGTAGACATCACAGCAGATAAGTCAACGCTGACTGTTATCCACCGTCGCGGACAGTCGTCGACAAAGGGGTCATGGGGATGTCGGACGCCACTTCCACTTCGAAAAGCAACTCGCCGAACAGCTTTCCGCGCCGCTCCATGCTGCGCGGATCGGCTGCCGCCGCAGTCCTGGCCGGTACCGCAGTGGCCCTACCGGGCGTCACGGTCCCCTCGGCCCGGGCGGTGCCCCGCTCCGGCGCCGGCCGCGGCCGCGACGTCGCGATCTTCGGCGGCGGGATGGCCGGCTTGTCCGCGGCGCATGAACTCGTCGAGCGCGGCTTCGGGGTCACGGTCTACGAGCCGTCGCGCCTCGGCGGCAAGGCCTACAGCCACGACGTCCCCGGCACCGCACGGGGTGGTCGCCTCGCACTCCCCGGCGAGCACGGTTTCCGGTTCTTCCCGGGTTGCTACCAGCACGTGCCGGACACCATGGAGCGAATCCCCGTCGGCAACAGCAACGTTCGTGACCGTCACCTCATCAACGTCGAGTCGGCGGTCATCGCCTTCGACGACGCCGGGTATGCCCCGACCACCGCCCCGGCATCGATCATGGGTTTCGTCCAGCACGCGAACGAGATCGTGACGCTGGACAACCTGCGCAACGCGTTCATGACCGGACTCAAGTTCGTCGTCGATGTGCCGCCTCCCGAACTCGCCTACTTCGTCACCCGCGAGCTGATCATCGCGACCAGTTGCACCGAACGTCGAATCGGCCAGTGGGAGAACCAGTCCTGGATGCAGTTCGTGAAGTCCAAGGGCAAGTCACGGGCATATCAGCGATATCTCGTGGGCGCCCTCACGCGAGCGCTTGTCGCCGCCAAACCCGACACCGCGTCGGCACGGACGATCGGCCAGATCGGACTGGCACTGGCCACCTCGGCGACCGGATTGATCAGCGGATACGACGCCGGGCTCGTACACGGCGGCGTCGACCGAATCCTCAACCGCCCCACCAATCATGCGTGGATCGACCCGTGGGTGGCCCACCTCCGCGGTCGCGGCGTGCGCTTCGAGATGGGGACCGGCCTGGCGCGACTGAATCTGACGCGCGGCCGGATCAGTGGAGCGCAACTCACCTCCGGCGCCCCGGTCGATGCCGATTGGTATGTCGCCGCGATGCCCATCGATCGCCTCCGTCCGTTGTTGTCGCCCGAGTTGGTCACAGCCGACCCGTCGCTGGCCGGTATCCACGCTCTCAAGGACGACTGGATGGTCGGCATCCAGTACTTCCTCTCCCGGCGCGCCGACATGCCGCCGAGCCACATCGCCGCGCTGGGTACCCCCTGGGCTCTGACCGGCCTGTTCCAGGCCCGCCCCTGGAACGTCGACTTCGCGCGCACCTACGCTGACGGGCGAGTGAAAGATTGTCTGTCCATTGACATCTCGGAGTGGGAGAAGCCAGGCATCCTCTACGGCAAACCCGCCAAACAGTGCACCCGGCAAGAGATCGCGCGGGAAGTGTGGGCCCAGATGAGCCGAGCGATGAACTCGGGGGCCCGGAAGCTCCTGCGTTCGGAGGAGATCGTCACCTGGTCCCTCGACCCCGGGATCACCTGGTCGCCGTCCATCGCCAACGCCACACCGCTCATGGTCAACACCGCCGGCTCGTACAAGAACCGGCCGAACGCCTACACGTCGATTCCGAATCTGTTCATCGGCGGCGACCACGTCCGGAGCAACATCGATCTCGCGACGATGGAGGGCGCCAACGAATCCGGCCGCCGGGTGACCAACGCGATCATCGCCGCGGCCGACAGCCCCGCCCGCGCGGCGACCGTCTTCCCGCTCTGGGAACTGCCGATGCTCGAGCCGCTGAAACAGATCGACCGCGATCGTTACCGCGCGGGCCTCCCGCACATCCTCGACGTGTGAGGCCGCGGGTCATCCGCGCCGTGCCGAACTACGATCCTCGTGTGACCACCTCTCCCGGCGCCCCGCGCGCGCGGCAGCAACGCAGCGGGGTCACGCAGACCCGCATCCTCGATGCCGCGATCCGAGTTCTCGTCGATCGCGGATACGCCGCCGCGAGCACGGTCGCCATCCAGAACGAGGCGGGCGTGAGCCGGGGCCGGTTGTTGCACCACTACCCGTCGCGGGACGTCCTGCTGATGGCGGCCGTCGGACACCTCGCCCGCACCCGCATCGCCGAACTGCCCAGCCACGTCGAATGGCCGGCCGATCCGGTCCAGCGCATCGCGCTGGCCACCGACGTCGGCTGGTCGACGTTCCACCAGCCGTACTTCGTCGCCTCGATGGAGTTGTGGGTCGCGGCGCGGACCAATGCCAATCTGCGGACGGCCCTGCTCCCCACCGAACGCGAGATCGGCCAGACCGTCCGACGTGCGGTCGCCGGGTTCCTCGGCCCCGAGCTGACCGCGTCACCGCGCTACGCCGCCCTCTACCCGCTGCTCCTGACGAGCATGCGCGGCGCGGCGACCACCTACCTCATCGACCGGCGCGACCCGCTGACCGACCCGCATCTCCCGCTGTGGCGAGACCTGACGCGCACCTACCTCCTCGGTGACGCCGGGTCCGCGGACCCCAGCGCCTCGAGCAGACGGTCGACGAACGGAACCTGAGCGGGGTTGAGCCGGGTCCGCGCGAGATCGACGGAACACCATTCGGCGCGGTCGATCTCGGGGAACGCCTGCATCCGTCCCGACCGTGGCGGCCACATCAGCTCGAACGTGTTGCTGACGACCGACACGACGTCGAGGTCGCCTTCCACGGCGAATCCGATCACCCTCTTGCCGCTCTTCAACCTGACCTCGCCGAGTTCGATCGGCGGGGCGTCGGGCACCGGGCTCCCGATCTCCTCGGCGTACTCGCGTCGCGCGGCGGCCCACTCGTCCTCGCCCGGTTCGACGAGCCCCTTGGGCACCGACCACGACCCCGCGTCCGGTTTACGCGCCCAGATCGGACCCCCGGGGAACACGAGGAGAACTTCGACGGCAGCGGCACCGTCGGCCGACGTCGTCCGGCGATAGAGCAGGATTCCCGCGCTGCGGCGGGAGGCGGTGGCCATCACGGATATATCTTGGCGGAAACGTCGCGGATACACGCTCGCGCCTTCACGGAAACGTGCGAACCGTAGAACACTGACCATGTCGGTTCTCGATGTCGTCAAGAACGGAAGGTCCGCCGCACATCCGGTGGACGAGATCCCGCCGTTCATCAAGCTGTTCCCGCTCGGCCTCCAGCACGTCCTGGCCATGTACGCCGGGGCCGTCGCGGTACCCCTCATCGTCGGCGGCGCGATGGTCGGCGCCGGCCAACTCGAGCAGGGTGACATCGTCCACCTGATCATGGCGGACCTGTTCGTGGCGGGCATCGCGACGATCTTGCAGGCCGTGGGGTTCTGGCGGTTCGGGGTCCGACTCCCGCTGATGCAGGGCGTCACCTTCGCCGCGGTCGGCCCGATGATCACCATCGGGACCTCGTACGGCATCACCACCATCTACGGGTCGGTCATCGCGTGCGGGTTGTTCATGATCGCCGTCGCACCGATCGTCGGGAGACTGATCCGCTTCTTCCCGCCGCTGGTCACCGGGACGATCATCCTCATCATCGGGGTGTCCCTGATGCGGGTGGCGGCCGGCTGGTTCGGCGGCGGCACCGCCGCGGGCCCCGACTTCGGCGACCCGAAGAACATCGCCTTCGGATTCCTCACCCTGGCCGTCATCATCGGCATCGAACGATTCGCCCCCGCGGCGATCCGCCGGGTGTCGATCCTGCTCGGCCTGGCGGTCGGCACCCTGATCGCGATCCCGTTCGGCATGACGCACTGGGATCAGGTCGGCGAGTACCCGTGGGTCGGCATCCCGCAGCCGTTCCAGTTCGGCGCACCCACCTTCGAGGTCAGCGCCATCATCTCGATGATCATCGTCGGCGTCGTGATCATGACCGAAACCACCGGCGACATCGTCGCCGTCGGCGAGATCGTCGACAAGAAGATCACCCCGCGCAAGTTGGCCGACGGGATGCGCGCCGACGGCCTGGGCACCGCACTCGGCGGCGTGTTCAACACGTTCCCCTACACGGCCTTCGCGCAGAACGTCGGCCTCGTCGCGATCACCGGGGTCAAGACGCGCCACGTCGCGACCTGCGCCGGCGTGATCCTGGTGGTCCTCGGCCTGCTGCCCAAGATGGCCGCCATCGTCGAGGGCATACCGCTGCCGGTACTCGGCGGCGCCGGCGTCGCCCTGTTCGGCATGGTCGCGGCCAGCGGCATCCGGACGCTCGCGAAGGCGAAGCTGAACAACACCAACATCCTGGTCGTCGCGATCTCGGTCGGTGTCGCCATGCTGACCGAGGCCAAGATCTACTACACCGACCGTGAACTCGGCGAGGCGCCGGTCAACGTGGTCCTGGATCTCTACGCCCAGTTCCCCGACTGGTTCCAGACCATCTTCCATTCGGGGATCTCCGCGGGTGCGCTCACCGCGATCGTGTTGAACCTCCTGCTGAACACGCGCAGCGTGTCCGCCGATCCGGTCGACTACCACAACACCGGCGACATCGCAGTGGTCGGTGCACCCGACGGTTCAACCGACCTCTCCGGCGCCGACGGCGTCCGCGCCGCCGCCTTCGACCCGCGCGACGCGTTGGCGGCCGCCGACCCCGACACCCCGGCCGACACGCTCCGCTATCTGGCCGACCACGACTCGTCGCTGCACCCGTTCATCGTCACCAATCCGGCTGCGCCCAAGGACCTGGCCGACCACATCAAGAGCCTCGGCGACCCGAAGGTGTTGCGGCTCTTCGACACCTGGGACGGTTACACCTCGGGCGGGTTCTCGCGGCGCGGTTCGTGACGGGTTCGGTTCGGACCGTGGTCGGTCGTCACCCGGCCTGCTGTTTGGCGTAGTTGCTGGCACCGTAGAAGTCCACGAGGACCACGGGTTCGTCGCCGACCACCCAGGCGTCGTGCCCGGAGGGCAGGGACGTGATCGATCCCGGCCCGGCGTCGAACTCGGTGCCGTCGGCCATCACGACGTGGATGACCCCGGACACGTGGTACTGGAAGTGCGGTGCCTCGCACAGTTCGGTACCGGCGATCGGTTTGACGTCGACCGACCATCGCCAGCCCGGTTCCAGGGTCAGCCGGCCGATGTCCGACGTCCCAACGGTGAGTAGCTCCACCTGCCCGTGCCCGAAGGTGCGTACCTCGTCGGGTTCGGCGAAGTCTCGGTGCTCGGTCCGGTGCTCGATGCTGGTCATGATCCCTCCCGGTGATCGCGTACGAAACGCCCGACCCCGACGACAACGGTAGGCCGCCGACCTTGCGTTTGTACTGCGACGACCGCACGATCGCGCAACGGTCGGGCCGCTCCCGAATCCCGCGCACCGCGCCCGGTTCGGCCTATCGTGGAACCCATGTCCCCCAGTTCTGATCCCGAGCCGATCGACGACGACGGGCGCATCGTCGACCCCGACCTCCCGCACGAGTGGCCGCACGATTCCGCGTTCGCGTTCGGCGATTCGACGCCCATCGGCGAGACGGAACGGCTGGCCCGCGAACGGGCGGCGTACGAGGCCGCGAGCCACGGGAGCGACCTCAACCGCGGACACGCCCTGGGCGGCTCCGCCGGCACCACCGAGGGGCAGTAGATGGAGGTCCTGGCCAGCCGGGTGCTCCTGCTCTCGGCCGATCCCGAACGCCTGCAGTCGTTCTACCGCGACCGGCTCGGCCTGCCGGTCCACCGCGAGTATCCGGGTGGCGTCGTGTTCTTCGCCGGCAACGGGCTCATCGAGATCTCGTCGCACATGAAGACCGACGAGCCGGCCCCGTCCAGCGATTCGGTTCTCTGGCTTCAGGTCCGGGATGCCGAGGCCGTCGCCGACGAGTTCCGCGACCGTGGCGTTCCCATGACCCGCGAGCCGCGCACCGAGCCGTGGGGTCTCATCGAGATGCACGCGACCGATCCCGACGGCCGGACCCTGATCGTCGTCCAGATCCCCGCCGATCACCCGCTGCGCAAGGACACGCGATAGATCGGGATCCCACCGCCGTGGACGGCCCATCGGCGCCGGGGAACGTGAGCACCCCATGACAGACTGGACGCCATGAGTTCCTGGAACGCGCCGACGATCACCAAGGGCGGCCTCGATGCCCCCGCCGGAGGCGGCCTGGATGCAACCGTGGAGTTGCCGGGTTCCAAGTCGATCACCAACCGCGCTCTCGTCCTCGCCGCCCTCGCCGAGGGGCCGTCGACAGTCCGTGGAACCCTCCGGAGCCGCGACACGAACCTGATGCTCGCCGCGCTCGAGGCCCTGGGCGCCGAGATCCGCATCGACCCCGCGAGCGAGACCACGGTCTCGATCGTGCCCGGACCCCTGCGGGGTGCCGCGATCGACTGCGGCCTCGCCGGGACCGTGATGCGGTTCCTGCCGCCGGCCGCGGCCCTGGCCACCGGGCGCGTGGTCTTCGACGGCGATCCCCACGCGCGCGAACGGCCGCAGACTACCATCCTCGACGCGTTGCGCGGGCTGGGTGTCGCCGTCGACGGCGATCGATTGCCGTTCACCATCGACGCCACCGGCACCGTGCCCGGCGGCGAGGTCACCATCGACGCATCCGGGTCATCGCAGTTCGTGTCGGGGCTCCTGTTGTCGGCGGCCCGGTTCGAGGCCGGCGTCGTCGTCCGGCACGTCGGCGCGGCCGTCCCGTCGACCCCGCACATCGACATGACCGTGGAGATGCTGGCGACGGCCGGCGTCGTCGTCGACACCTCCGAACCGAATGTCTGGCGCGTTGCACCCGGACCGATCGCGGCCGTCGACTGGACGGTCGAGCCCGACCTGTCGAACGCCGCCGCGTTCCTCGCCGCGGCAGCCGTCACCGGCGGTACCGTGCGGGTGCCGTACTGGCCCGCCGTGACCACCCAGCCCGGTGCACGGATCGCGGACGTCCTCGCCGCGATGGGTTGCGCCGTCGAGCACCTCGACGGCACGCTGTCGGTGCGCGGCCCCGAGGTGCTCAAGGCCGTCGACCTCGACCTCCGGGACATCGGCGAGCTCACCCCCACCATCGCCGCGCTGTGCGCGCTCGCCGACGGGGAGTCGGTACTGTCCGGGATCGCCCACCTCCGCGGCCACGAGACCGACCGGCTCGCCGCGCTCACCACCGAGATCACCCGCCTTGGTGGGACATGCGCCGAAACCGGCGACGGACTGCGCATCACCGGCACCGCCGGCTCCCCGTTGCGCGGGGGAACCTGGGAGTCCTACGCCGACCACCGGATGGCCACCGCCGGAGCCATCGTCGGCCTCGTGACACCCGGTGTGGTGGTCGCCGACATCGAGACGACGAGCAAGACGCTGCCGGACTTCCCGGGGATGTGGCAGCAGATGTTGGGGCGCGCATGAGCTCTCGCGGACGGGCGCGCCGTTGAGTCGCCGCGCGGCGAGTTACGACGAATCCGACGTCCGGGTCCGTCCCGGGAAGGGCACCCGACCGCGCACCAAGACGCGACCGTCGCACGACGACGCCGAGCAGGGCATGGTGGTCTCGGTCGATCGCGGTCGCTGGGGCGTGGTGCTCGACGGCGACCCGGATCGGCGCGTCGTCGCGATGCGCGCCCGAGAGCTGGGTCGCACCCCGATCGTCGTCGGCGACGACGTGTCGGTGGTGGGCGACCTGTCCGGCCGGCCCGACACGCTGGCGCGCATCGTCCGGGTGGCCGATCGTCGAACGGTGTTGCGCCGCACCGCCGATGACTCCGACCCCTACGAGCGGATCGTCGTGGCGAATGCCGATGCGCTCCTCATCGTGACCGCCATGGCGGATCCACCGCCGCGCACCGGATTCGTCGAACGCGCACTGGCCGCGGCCTATGTGGGCGGCCTGTCCCCCATCCTGTGCCTGACGAAATCGGATCTCGCCGATCCCGCCGAATTCACCGCGGCCTTCGCCGATCTCGACCTGCCGGTGGTGTGCGCGGGCCGCGACGACCCGCTCGACGAGATCCTGTCGACGTTGCGCGGTCGGATCACCGCGTTCATCGGCCACTCCGGGGTCGGCAAGTCCACTCTGGTCAATCGTCTTGTCCCGGACGCATATCGGGCGACCGGCGTGGTGTCGGGAGTGGGCAAGGGCCGGCACACGTCCACCCAGTCGGTGGCGTTGGCCCTGCCCGACGACGCCGGCCCGCGTGGCTGGGTCATCGACACCCCCGGCATCCGGTCGTTCGGACTCGCGCACGTCGGACCCGACGACATCGTCGCCGCCTTCGACGATCTGCACGCCGCGATCGAGGAATGTCCCCGCGGCTGTACACATCTGGGCCCACCGGCGGATCCCGAGTGCAAGCTCGACGAGCTGACCGGTCACTCGTATCGTCGCGCGATGGCCGTGCGCCACCTCCTGGTGGCGGTCAGCGGCGGTGAGGGCGACGCGGCCGAGGAGCTACGGACGGCGGAGTGACCGAGTGGCGTGCTACCGCCGGCGACGCCGGGCGCGCAGCTCGCGGATCGCGGTCTTGAGGCCGGCGGCGCGGGGGGTCATTCCGGCGAAACGCCGTTCCGACGCCGTTTCCGGGGCGTCGTCGGCGGTGTCACGCAGGAACGAATCGGGCAGCGCCAGCTTGTTGATCGTGCGAAGTGTCTGAAGGTACTGCACGACAATCGATCCCGTCGTGTACGGAAGGTCGTACTTGTCGCAGAGAGCGCGTACCCGCACCGCGATCTCGGCATACCGGTTGCTCGGCAGATCAGGGTACAGGTGGTGCTCGATCTGGTAGCACAGGTTGCCGCTGAAGAAGGCCATCGCGGGCCCGGCGTCGAAGTTCGCCGTACCGAGCATCTGCCGCAGGTACCACTGGCCCTGCGTCTCGTTCTCGAGTGACTCCGCGGTGAACTTCTCCGCGCCGTCCGGGAAATGACCACAGAAGATGACGACGTAGGCCCACACGTTGCGGATCAGATTGGCACTGAGGTTCGCGGTCAGCGTGTGCTTGAAATTCGGTCCCGACAGCGCGGGGAACAGGACATAGTCCTTGGCCAACTGCTTGCCGACCTTGCGCGCGAACACCTTCAGCTGCGGGATCGCGACCTCTTTGGGCTTCTTCCCCGAGATCGCGTCCTTGATGTCGAGGTCGTGCAAACCGATGCCCCACTCGAACAGCGCCGCGAGCAGGATGTTGGTGACCGGCTGGAGGAGCTGCTTGGGCTTCCACGGTTCGTCCCGCGTGACCCGCAACGTCTTGTAACCGACGTCGTGGTCCATGTCGAGGACGTTGGTGTACTTGTGATGGATGTAGTTGTGGGAGTGCTTCCAGTGCGGCGCCGCGCACACCATGTCCCACTCCCAGGTGGTCGAGTGGACCTCCGGGTCGTTCATCCAGTCCCACTGCCCGTGCATCACATTGTGCCCGAGCTCCATGTTCTCGATGATCTTCGACAGCGCGAGCGCTCCGGTGCCCAGCAGCCAGAGCGGCCGGGAACGGCTGCCCATGAGAGCCGCTCGGCCCGCGACCTCGAGAGCACGGTGCGCCAAGATGGTGCGCCGCAGATACCGGACGTCGCGCATGCCGCGGTCCGCCTCGATCTCACGGCGGAGCGCGTCGAGCTCGGCGCCGAGTGCTTCCACGTCGGCGTCGGTCAGATGCGCGTACTCGTTGATATCAGTGATTGCCATTGCGCCTCATTATGCCCCTGTTGAGGCCACTGCCTTGGTCTCGATATGTGCCGGCCGTTTGACCTGCGCCGATCAAGCGGCCTGCTCGTCGGAGCGGGTGCCCGACGTATCGGCGCCGATCCGGGAACGAAGCGAGCGGAGCGAACCCTGGTCTCGCCGCCGGGAGCGGAGCGACGCGATGGCTGAGCGCAGTCCACGACGCGTGCCGGTCGTCTCGTCGATCGTCGCCTGCAGACGCGCACCTTCGGGCAGCCCCTTCTTGAAGCGGCGTTCGGAAGCGGTCTCGGGTGCGTCGTCCGCGGTCGCCGACAGGTACTTGTCCGGCAGCGAGAGCTTGGCGATGGTCCGCCACGCCTTCGCGTACTGCACCGGGAACGGACCCGAGGTGTACGGGAGGTCGTACTTGTCGCACAGGGCCCGCACGCGCACCGCGATCTCGGCGTACCGGTTGCTGGGGAGATCGGGGAAGATGTGGTGCTCGATCTGGTATGACAGGTTCCCGCTCATGAAGGCCAGCGGGAATCCGGCGTCGAAGTTGGCGCTGCCGAGCATCTGGCGCAGGTACCACTCCGCCTGCGTCTCGTTGTCGATGTCCTGCTTGGTGAACTTCTCCGCGCCGTCCGGGAAGTGACCGCAGAAGATGACTGCGTTGCTCCACACGTTGCGGATGACGTTGCCGAGCGCGGTCGCGGTCGCAGCCTTGGCGTACGCGCGGCCGTACCCGACCTTGTGCCCGGTGGCGGCACTGACCAGCGCCGGGTACGCGAGGTAGTCCTTGGCGACCTGCTTGCCGATCTTCGACAGGACCTCGTTGCGATTGCGCCGGAACTCTTCCTGGGCCTCCGGGGTCTTGCGCTTCTTGCCCAGCTCGAGATGCTGCACGGCGACCCCGTATTGGAAGGCGAGCGCGAGAATCGTGTTGTAGACGAGATTTCCGTAGTTGAACGGACGCCACCGCTGATCGCGCGTGACGCGCAGCAGTCCGTAGCCCACATCGTCGTCCATGCCCAGCACGTTCGTGTACTTGTGATGGATGTAGTTGTGGGTGTGCTTCCAGTGCGCCGACGGGTCGGTGTTGTCCCACTCCCAGGTGGTGCTGTGCACCTCCGGGTCGTTCATCCAGTCCCACTGCCCGTGCATCACGTTGTGCCCGAGCTCCATGTTCTCGACGATCTTCGCGACGCCGAGGGCGCACGCACCCGCCCACCAGGCCGACTTCCGAGTCGAACCGAACAGCAGGGCGCGGCCGGTGACCTCCAGCCCGCGCTGGAACCGGATCGTGTTGCGCAGGTACCGCGCATCCCGCTCACCACGGTCGGCTTCGATGTCGGCGCGGATCGCGTCGAGTTCGGCTCCCAATGCGGCCACGTCGGACTCGGTCAGGTGCGCGTATTCGGGGATGTCGGAGATCGCCATACGTGTGGTTCCCTTCGCCGGTGGTCGGTCGATGGCGCGACTTCGAGGTGCGCGTGTCGACCGCTGCCTACGCCTACGTTTCCGTAACTTACGCAAGCGTAGGTTGGCGACGGCGTCGTGTCCAGTGAGTGTGACGAACCGGGACTCAACCGATCAACGGAACGGGTTCCGTGCCGGCGAGGAAGCTGCACAATCGACGCGAGACAGTGGATGGTCGACGGGGCGGGACTAGTCAGTCCTTGCGGTCGGCCTCGTAGTCGTCGCGGAACAGCTCGAATCCCACGAGGTCCTCGAAGACGCCGTCGGACCGGGCGGCGAGTTTCTGTGTGCCGAACTCGCGGAAGCCGGCGATGCGGGCGAGCTTCTTGCTGCCCTCGTTGCTGTCGGCGGCGAAGAGGGTGAGGCGGCGGAACCCCAGCTTGTCGAAGGCGTACCGGACCGCAGCCGGAAATGCTTCGCCCAGAACGCCTTTGCCGCGGGCCTCGGGGTGCGTGTAGAAACCCGCCTCGGCGCCGGTGACCTCGTCGATGTGCAGCAGGGTGATGTCGCCCAGGTAGTCGTCGGTCTCGCGATCCGCCACCGCCCAGGTGCATGTCGTGCCCTGCGCGGCCGTCCACCACTTGCGGAGGCGTTCGGCCGCAGCGTGTTCGAGTTCCAGCGGATCGGGGCGCGCGAACAGGTACTTGCGCGACACCGGGTCGTCGAGCGTCTCCCGGATGCGCGGGTCGTCGGTCTCCGCGAGCGGCCGCAGGCGGAACCGCTCGGTCTCGAAAACGTCTGTCCGCCAATCGGTCTTGGGATGCTGAGGATCGCCTGCGTGCAGCGATCCGACCCAGGCGTCGCGGATGTGACCGCGGACCTCGATGCCGTTGGGAACCGCGGCGTCAAGACGGAAACCGCAGGAGTGGGCCACCCGCAGCGCGTCGATGTTGCCGGCGACGGTCGTCCATCGGACGACCTCTTTGTCCGCTTCGGAGAATGCGTAGTTGACGGCCAGCAGGACGGCGCGCTTCATCACGCCCCACCCGCGGGCGTCGGGGTGCAGGTCGTAGCTGAGTCGGGTGAGCGGTCCCTCGCCCTCGATGTCGACGGTGCCGACGAACCGGCCGTCGAATTCGACGGCCCACAACATCCGGGTGCCCTTCGCCCAGCTGCGCGGCGCGTAGTCGAGGGCGAAGCGCTCGGCTGCCGCACGACTGTACGGTGCCGGGATCGGGGTCCATCGCATCATGGCCGGATCCGCCGCGAGTTCGACCATCCGGTCGAGGTCGTGGGGCTCATGCGGCCGCAGGGTGACGCCTCCGTCACTCAGGACGGGGATCTCGCTGGGGGCCGGGGCCTCAGCGGTCACTGGTGCCTTCGCCGGCGTTTCCACAGAACAGATTCCTCTCGCCACGCACGTCGTTCACCCTACCGGCTCACCGATGCGCGCGAGCCACACGAGACGAAGACGCTGCTCAGACGGCGAGGGTGCAGTCCCCCGCCGCGGCGGAAACACAGGTCTGGATGCGCTCGCCCTCGACGTGTTCGACGCCCGAACGCAGGTCGCGCACGCATCCCTTGTCGAGCATGACCACGCAGCTCTGGCAGATCCCCATCCGGCATCCGAACGGCATCATCGCGCCCGCGGTCTCCCCCGCCTCGAGCAACGTGGTCGCACCGTCGACGACCGCCGACTTCCCGGACCGCGAGAACGTGACGGTGCCGCCCTGGGCCCCGACGACGCCGCGTTCGAGGGCGAACCGCTCGATGTGCAACTGCTCTATCAGGTGCGCCTCCGCATAGAGGCGCTGCAGGCCGTCGAGGAACCCGGCGGGTCCGCACGCCCAGGTCTGACGTTCGCGCCAGTCGGCGCAGAGGGACGGCAGCACTTCGGGAGTGATCTGCCCGTCGGTTCGCGTGTACTGCACATGCAGGTCGACGACGCCGCTGTCCGCCAGGTCCCGGAGTTCGTCGGCGAAGAGCAGATCGGCCGGCGTGGGCGTCGAGTGCACGAGTGTGATGTCGGTGCGCTGGTCGCGGTGTCGTGCGGTGCGCAGCATCGAGATGATGGGCGTGAGTCCGCTTCCGGCGGTCACGAAGAGAACCTTCGCCGGCAACGGGTCCGGCAGCACGAACTCCCCGCGCGGTGCGGCGAGACGGACGACCGTGCCGGGCTGGAGACCGTTCACCAGGTGACTGGACAAGAAGCCCTCGGGCATCGCCTTGACCGTGATCGAGATCGTCTTGTCGTTCGCTGACGAGTCGGGGGTCGAGGTCAGCGAATAGGAACGCCACGCCCAGCGGCCCTCCATCAGGACGCCGATGCCGATGTACTGACCCGGGGCGTAGTCGAACGAGAAGCCCCAACCGGGCCGGATGCGGATCGTCGCGGTGTCCTCGGTCTCCTTGGTCACCGAGACGACCTTGCCCCGCAGCTCGCGGGCCGACCACAACGGATTCGCCAGGTGGAGATAGTCGTCGGGCAGGAGCGGCGTCGTGATCCGGGTGAGCGCGGCGCGGGCCCACTGCGAGCCGCGGCTGCGGGCCGCGACGCCGGAAACCGGTTCCTCGAACCTCTCGAGCAAACCCATCTCACTTACCGCCTTCGACGTCGGGGAACGTGTCGGAGCCACCATAACCTACGCAACCGTAGGTTAGTGTTTCGGTTCAGAGCAGCTCGAGGAGGAACGGCAGTTCCTGAGTCGCGTACCACGCGAGATCGAAGTCCTCGACGTCGCCGACCGCGAGTTCGGCATCGAGGTCACCCATGTCGGCGGCGTCGATGACCACCACGGCCGCACGGACCTTCGGCTCCGCCTCGGCGACGTCGACATGCACCGACGCGATCGCCGACACCGGGACGGGCCCGGAGATCTTGACCACCGCGTCGTCCAGGTCGGGACGCAGTGTCACGTCCTCCACGTCGGCCGCGACGACCACGCGCCGGGGCGGCAGACGCGGGGTGTCCGCGGGGTCGGTGACTGCCTCGTCGGCGACCAGTTCGGATTCGGACTCGCGGTCGCCGGCCTCCGGGGCCTCCCCGGCGAGCAGGCGCAGCGACGCACGCGCGGCCTCACGCAGCGCGACCTCGGACAGCTCCTCGTCGTCCCCGGAGACGAAGGCCTCACGCAGCGCGGGCGTCAGGGCGAATCCCGTGCCGCCCAGCGGACGGAACTCGCCGTCGGTATCGAGCCGCAACAGCATCGCCAACGTCGCCGGCAGGTACACCCTCATTCGTCAACTACTCCCGTTCGGCCAGCGGTAGGGCTGGGTCAGCTCGTCTGGGTCAACTCTTCTGGGTCAGCTCTTCGTGGGACTCGAAGACGTAGTCGGCCATCGCGGGCAGATCGGCGATGACCCCGCGGTCGGCGACGAAGGCGAAGTGCAGATGGTCACGGTACTCGACGACGCTGATCGCCAGCGCACGCTGCGACACGAGGGTGGGAATCGAGAAGACCTGGCGCACCGGTGCGCCGAGGACGAAACGGTCCGGCACCGGCGACGTGCTCATCGCCACCGGCACGTTGTACGCACGGCTGTTCAGCGACCGGAACGCCCGAGAGCTGATCTCCGGGAACGGCACCACACCCAGTTCGGGGAAAAGCGGGCTGGGACCGAGAGTCATCCGGCGCGACGACTGCGCATATCGGTCGGCCAGACCGGCCACCTGCGCCAGCCGAACGGCCGGATTGCTCTCCCCCACCGGCAGATCGGTGACGAAACTCGGTTTGCCGACCCCGATCCACCCGGGTTCCGGCTCGGCCGTGCGCTCGACACCCGGGTCGCGTGCCGACAGCGGCACGACGACCCGAACGGTGTCGGCGGGCACCTCGGCCGGATCGAACGACAGCATCCACTTGCGCATGACGCCGGAGATGATGGCCAGCTCGACGTCGTTGATGGTGCAACCGTGATGCTCGGCGACCTTTGCGCACCCCCGGCGCGGCAGCGCGACGGTGGTGAAAGACCGGGTGGTGGTACCCGCGTTGTTCAACGGACTGCGTGGCGCCGAGTCGGTCAGCTGCGACACCACGTCCCCCACGCGCCGCACGGTCGTGCCGACGGCGGACCGCATCTCGGACACGAGTCCGTTGCCGTGGAGCACCGTGTCCACGAGGTCGCCCGGGCGCGCGAGCGCCTCGGCGAGGGCACCGGCGACGAGATGGGTGCCGCCCGGCGGCCTCCCCGGCATCCACAACTCCTCCGGCAGCGGTTCCGTTGTCTCGGTGTCGTCGCAGATGACCTCACTGATCTCCCGGCTGCCCGCATCGTCGATGAGGCATCGGTGCGACTTGGTCAGGATCGCGAGTCGGCCGTCGGCGAGACCCTCGATGAGATACATCTCCCAGAGCGGTCGCGTGCGGTCGAGCGGCCGCGACATCACCCGGGCGACGAGTTCGTCGACGTCGACGGCTCCACCGGGCCGCGGCAGACCCGCGCGACGGATGTGGAAGTTGATGTCGAAGTCGGGGTCGTCGACCCAGACCGGGCGCGCGAGCCCGAGCGTCACCTCACGGACGACCTGGCGATACCGCGGGATGAGTTGCAGGCGGTTCTCGACCAGCGAGACCAGACCCGCGTAGTCGAGCGTCGACTGCCGGGACGCTCGCCTGGCCGCGTCGGACGCTTCGGATCCGGTGTCGCCCGGTTCGGCGTTCTCCGAGGTCGCCTGCGCGGCCGCGGGATCGACGATCAGCAACGCCCCGAGGTGGGTCGTGGACCGCGAATCGTCGAGGAAGTAGTACATCGCGTCGCGGGGCGACAGACGGGTGACCACGACGCCGATCGTAACCGCCGACGCGGATTTCCGTGGTCTGCGCAGCAGCTACCCGTCAGCCGAACTCGAGGGCCACCAGCTGCCACCGGTATTCCACTCGACCCAACGATCGCCGGCCCGGGTCCGCGGCGCCACGGACCCGGATCGGCTTGCGCTCGATGCGGCCCGCGAACGCCCGGGTCCGCCCACCTCCCTCGTACGAGCCGAACACCTCTGCGGCGCTGGGATCGCACACCTGGACGTGTACGCGCCGCAGCACGTTCCCGGTCGACACCTGCGTCGCCGCCGGCGTCGATACGGTGCCCGGCGTCCCGGTTCCGGTCGGCTCCGGAATCCGAAAGGCGTCGTGCCGGACGAGGGCTGCGACCTGGTCGGCGATCGCCGGCGACACGACGTCGCCGAGGTGCGCGACCGAGCGACGCCGATCGACCACCTCGAACAGCAGCCGGGACACCGCAACGGTGAAGCGGCGGGCCTCGGCCGCGGCGACCGCGGTCTTGCGCGCCGAACCGGCACCCGGAGCCGACCCCGGGAACGGCCGGACGGC